>CAZAOR010000324.1:0-3223 GCA_964486805.1 uncultured Sediminibacterium sp.
CCTATCTGGATCTGTACCGGATAAAAAAAGATCCGGCCATGATACAGGCAGTAATTGATTCTGTTCATAAAATGGAAAAACAGCCGGGTAATGAAATCAGACGGCATGGTATTACCTGGTGGTGGTGCGATGCCTTGTTTATGGCCCCGCCAACACTGGCCAAACTTGCTGCGATCGAAAATGACCCATCCTACCTTGTTTATTGTGATACCCTTTTTCATCAAACCTACCGGCTGCTGTATAATCAGGAAGAACATTTGTTTGCCCGGGACGCTTCTTACCTGATTGATGCCAATGGTCAGGGTAAGAAAGAGGCAAACGGGAAAAAAATATTCTGGGGACGAGGCAATGGCTGGGTAATGGGTGGTTTGGTCAGATTGCTGGAGGAAATGCCCGCATCCTATAAGGGAAGAAAATTTTATGTACAACTCTTCCGGGAAATGGCCAAACGGCTCGTTTCCCTGCAACAGGCTGATGGATTATGGAGAAGCAGCCTGCTGGATCCGGAAGCTTATCCCGGCGGTGAGGGTAGCGGCAGCGGATTCAATTGTTATGCACTCGCCTGGGGCATTCATCATGGTCTGCTGAAAAGTAAACAATACCTGCCTGCAGTGAAAAAAGCCTGGGAAGGTATCAGCGGGCTGGTACATGCCGATGGATTATATGGATGGGTGCAGCCAATCGGTGCTGATCCCCGCAAAAACTTTAATGCAGACAGTTGGGAGTCTTATGGGGCCGGTGCATATCTCTTAGCTGCCTCCGAAATGATTCAATTACCTGTAACCCGATAATCATGAAAAACTTTTTAATCCTACTATTCCCGTTCTTGTGCGCCTATGTGCCCGCAGGAAAAATGGAAGCGGGAAGCGATAAGGCGGTCATGGTACAGGATATTGTAAAAACCCTGCGCAAGCAGGTTATGGCAGAAGCTGACTGGGCCATGCAACAGGAACCCGAAACAGTTACAGCCACTGTTTCACCGAGAAGCGCCGGCGGACCGCACGATTTTTTTTCTGAAGCCGATTATTTCTGGCCTAACCCCAAAAGCGCAGACAGTCCCTATATCAACCGGGACGGGATGACCAATCCCGGCAATTTTGTCGCGCATCGATATGCAATGATACGTTTCAGTAAGGTTATCGGCGCATTGGCTTCCGCTTATCTCCTGACACATGATACCAAATATGTTGCCAGGGCCTTGCAGCATTGCCGGGCATGGTTCCTGGATAGTTCCACCTATATGTACCCGAGCCTTCTGTATGCGCAGGCAATCAAGGGACGCGTAACGGGCAGAGGGATCGGTATCATTGACACGATTCACCTGATGGAAGTAGTTCAGGGATTAATGGCAATGGCGCCAGCCATTGATAAAAATGTGCTCGACGATATCAAAAAATGGTTTGCATCTTACCTGCAATGGCTGAAAACACATCAGTACAGCAAAGACGAAATGAACCGGGCAAACAACCATGCCACCTGCTGGGCTATGCAGGTGGCAGAATATGCCCGGTTCACGAACGATAAGCCAATGCTGGCTTTTTGCCGTAACCGGTTTGAACAGGTATTATTGCCCGGCCAGATGGCTGCAAATGGCAGCTTCCCACTGGAGATCAAACGTACCAAACCCTACGGCTATTCCATCTTCAACCTGGATGCCATGACCATGATTTGCCAGATATTATCTGATAATAAAAATGATCTCTGGTCATACACAACTGCTGATGGGAGAGGAATGAAAAAAGGAATGGAATATCTGTTTCCTTACCTGAAAGACAAATCTGCCTGGCCATTTGAGAAAGATGTGATGCACTGGGATAATTGGCCGGTAGCGCAACCGAGCCTCGTATTCTGCGCCCTGGCCTATGACCAGCCTGACTGGCTGGACACCTGGAAGATACTGGATCACCAGCCCAAGGACGAGGAAGTGATCAGGAACCTGCCGGTCCGGCATCCGCTGATCTGGATACCAGAATTGATTAGCGGTAAAATAAAGCCACATGCGTAATATCCAATTATTCAAACAGATCTCTGCCAGCCTTGCTTACGGGTGTTGCTCCGTTTTGGCGATCAGTCTCTTAACCGGCAGTACGGCCGTTAATAAACAACCGGCCATGGATGGTCGTCCCAATATTATTTACATTATGGCGGATGATATGGGGTATTCTGATATCGGTTGCTATGGAGGGGAAGTACACACGCCCAACATTGACGCATTAGCAGCAAATGGCATCAAACTACGCGGTTTTTACAACAATGCACGTTGCTGCCCTACCAGGGCTTCCTTGCTCACAGGGCAATACCCGCATGTTGCAGGTATGGGCGACATGGTTACAGCAGCCAATGCGAAAGTAGATCCGGGTCCCTACCAGGGATACCTCGACAACCGCTACCCGACCATCGCAGAATTACTGAAAAAGGCAGGCTACCATACCTATATGTCTGGCAAATGGCATGTGGGAGAAGCCCGGCAATACTGGCCTCGTAAAAGAGGATTTGACCGGTACTTCGGTTTGATTTCCGGTGCTAACAGTTATTATGAAATCATTCCGCAGGAAGCCGGTAAACGACATGTGGCATTGGATGATGATGATTATAATATCCCGAAACAGGGGTTTTATATGACTGATGCTATTACAGATTATGCCATCAGTTTTCTGGATCAGCACCATCAGCAATATAACAAGGACCCTTTTTTTCTTTACCTGGCCTATACGGCACCACATTTTCCCATGCATGCCCTGGACGAAGACATCCGGAAATATGAAAAACTGTATGAACAGGGATGGGATGTTACCAGGGCGAAAAGGTTTGCCCGTATGCAAGCCTTAGGCCTGATAGATGATCGTTTCCAACTCACCAGGCGGCCGGATGATATACCTGCCTGGGCAGTTGCGAAAGACAAAGCTACCTGGGTGCGGAAAATGGCGGTATATGCGGCAATGATTGACAGGATGGACCAGGGAATCGGCCGACTGATAAAAGCGCTTAAGGCCAATGACCAGTTTCGGAATACCATGATCGTTTTTATTTCTGATAACGGTGGATGCGCTGAAAATGTAGACGGCCGCCACTTCAATGACCCCACCAAAAAAATCGGGGAACGCGGCTCCTATGTGACATATGATGTTCCCTGGGCCAATGTATCCAATACCCCGTTCCGGAAGTATAAAAAATTTTTGCATGAAGGCGGTATGATCACCCCCTGTATCATTCAATGGCCTGC
>CAZAOR010000325.1:0-6209 GCA_964486805.1 uncultured Sediminibacterium sp.
TGACCTTTTTTTGAGCGGTGCTGTTACCGGGGATCTCCTTATTTACCAGGATTGCATCATCCCTGTTGATTCCGGCATGCAAGAACCGATTAAAACGTACCACTTTTTCAAAGGGGCCGTATTGATGCACGATTGCTTCCATCCCCTTTCCATTGATCAATTCCAGAGAAGTAAATGCAATAACAACCGTTCCTGCAATTTTCTGCTGCAATAAGGTATGGGCTACGGTTGCCAACGCTATCACAGCGGCTTTTGAAGCAGCAGACGGCGCCGCAATATACTTTCCGCTGATAATGGATGGCTTTTTATTCAGGGTGAGGGGGTCTAATAAATGAATTCCTTTATCAGCAACTTCTTTGTCGGACGAGGCACCCACATCTATAAATGCTTCCTGCCATTGAAACAGATTTTTGCTTTTTTCAGGTATGGCTCTCAGTCCTTCATAATGGGTGGAAGGAACGGTTGATACGCCTATCTGCGACTTAGTATCCGTATTGATTTTTACTTCATTGCCTTCGAGGAATTGATGATACATGGGTCCCTGCTGTCCGTAACCCACAGGCGTTATTCTTAAATACCCATCTTGCTGAATCTCACTGATCACATATCCGGGTTCATCCATCGGGGCCACGAATAATCTTTTGGGTGCACCGCTTCCGATCGTTATGACCAGGTTGCCCAATTTATCCTCCCGACAAACTCCTTTTTCGAATAATTGGCTGATAAAGCTTCTTGCCTCCTCTTCCCTGCCTGAAACCGCACTTGTTTTTGAAAATGATACTATATTTTTCAGCAAAGCTTCTTGTGTGGGGGATAGCTGGGCCATTGATTGATGAAAGCAGCAGGCAAAAAGAATCCATAGTTTTTTCATAAGGCAATCCGTGATGGTTTGGGGGGGATGTGTTTAACTAGCAGAAAACAAAGTTTCTGCGGAATAGTTGTAACCGGGTTTCTATTATCGGTGTCTGGTGCAGGTTCGATTGGGGGCAATGGGTTTTCCGGAGGCGAATTTGACTGCATGTCTGCCATTTAGCTGGGTTTATCAGGAAACTTGTCTCTCTCGAATGAAGATCGTCAGCTAATATACAAAACAGGCAGGTTTCCGGGCAAATGGCGGCATCCAAACCGGATTCAGCGGCTCAAGGCGAACGGGCTTTGCAGATATACCCGTATTATGTATCCTAATACGCCAGGTTTTCATGAGTGAGAAGGCCCCCTAACAGCCATGCTTTATTTTTCAGCCCGGTGAGCCGCTTATGTATCAAGCCTTCTTTTTCCCTGGTGATGCACTGTCCATTGAAATAACCATAATTTGCTCCCGCTGGTATTTTGCTTTTTGAAATTGAATTTCTCCAAAAGTCTTTGCGAAGCAAGATTTTCCGGAGCTGTGCACGCTTCAATGCGAATGAGTCCGATTTCCTGCTGTGCAAAATCCAATATTTCTGAAATCGCTTCCCGCATGATTCCCCTTCCCTGATAATCGGGTAATAACTCAAATCCGATTGCTGCTTTTTGATCGTCGTCAGAAATACCGAACAAACAGATGGTCCCGATCAGTTGATTCGTGCTTTTCAAAGCAATGGCCCAATAAAAGGAATCCTTATTCGGACTATTTTCGTTTATCCCTGCTATGAAACGCTTTGCATCCGCTATTGATTTACTGGGCTTTCTGTCCAGGTATTTGTTTACGCGGTCATCTGAACGCAGGGCAAATATTTGCTTGTCATCGCCGGGCAGGAGTTGCCGCAAAATCAGGTTTTCTGTGTACAAAACCGGAAACCGTACAAATTTCCCATTTCCCATGTTTTACTGAATTCGCTTCTGTGATTTCGTGTTAGATCATGCCCCCCTCATTCGGTTGAGTATTGGCCGTATTTCCGGTTTCTGTGCCATATTCAACCAAATTATTCCTGGCACTCTTTTGCTATTTGTATTCCATTACCACCATACCGGTGGCGGCTTGCGGGTTCCATTTTCAGCCATCAACCCTTTGTCTATCGGGCTTGAAATTCCACCATCCATTCAATACCATATTTGTCTCTGAACATGGCGAAATAAGAGCCCCATGGGCTGTCGCCGATCGGCATTTCGATAGTTCCACCGGCTGAAAGTCCGTGAAATATTTGATCTGCTTCTTCCCGGGTTTCTGCTGCAACGAATATTTTGGACCGGTTTTCATTTTCACTCACACGGCCCAGGAATTCCGGAACATCATTGGCCATCAAAACACTGTTCCCGATCGGCAGGGCTATATGCATGATTTTATTGGCTTCCGCCTCTGCAATAGGAATCCCGGTGTTGGCTAGATCCCGGAAACGAATAACTTTCGTGAAGGATCCGCCAAATACGGATTGATAAAAATTGAATGCTTCTTCGGCATTTCCGTTAAAATTGATGTGTGGATTGATTTGTGCCATGGTATTTATTTTTTGAGATGATGGAATGAATAAGTGTTTATTCCAGCTCTTCGCAGCGGAATTGATGGATATGCAGTAAATCTTTTATTTTCAAAACAATATTTTCATCGCTGTCGATACGTAATATTTTATCGCAGTCTGACAGGTCAAAATTCCATTGGGTATTGGGTAATAGTTCATCAATATGCGGCTGCAGTTGCTTTGCCTGTGTTTTGGTTTTGACTGATGTTTTGAATACGTAAATCATTTTTTGGATAAAGTTGCCAGCAGGTTTTCCAGGTTACTCAGCGACATTTTCATGCCCTGCGTGAATCCTTCCAGGATGCTTTCCATCCTTTCCAGTGATTCATTGTAAATCGTGATACGCGCCGTGGTGGTTCCGTTTTCTTCGTGAAAATGATGGTCCCAGTCGGATCCGGGCAATTCCGGGTTTTCATCCGCATCAGCAAATGCATTATACATTTTGAAATGGGTTTTCGGCGTAATGGCCGTATACTCCTGGATGGCCCAGCGTTCCAGCCCTTCGGGACTTATCATTGCATAAAACCGTTTACCGCCCACTTTAAAATCCTGGTATTTTGTTTTAGCTGTAAACGGCTTTGGGGCTATCCACTGGTCAATCAGTTCCGCTTTTGTAAAAGCATCCCAGACCAGGGACAGTTCCGCTGCAAATTCCCTTGTGATGTAGACCATTTTAGCGGCTCTGTCAACGGTAAAGTCAAACTTTAACGGGCTGTTCATTTTTGCTTGTTTTTCATGTTCAGTAATATTGCATCCAGTTGGCTGAATCTGGCTTCCCAGATTTTTCGGAACTGGTTGAGCCATTTATCAAACTCTTTCATTTTATTTAATTCTAGTTGGTAATAGATTTCCCGGCCCTGTTGTCTCGGTGATACCAATTCGCATTCAGTTAAGATGCGCAAATGCTTGGAGACTGCTTGCCGGGTTGTATCAAAGTGTTCGGCAATGGCATTGGGGGTCATGGCATGTATGGCAATCAATGTTATGATGGCCCGTCTTGTCGGATCGGCTATGGCCTGAAAAATATCTCGCCTGGTTTCCATTTGTGCAATTATTTGGTTGCAAATATATGTGCAACTTTTTGGTTTCGCATAATTTTTCTTCTTTTTTTTAAAAAATTTTTGCAGGTGGGTTGGGCGGGCAGTGGGTTATGCCATGCGGAGAACCTACCCAATCAGCAAGTCTTTCAAAACCAAGGCCCTGGAACCGGAATGAAGGAATCGGGCAAGATGTTCTTCCCGTTATTTTGTCCAGCTATTGTTTTTTTCGTCTGCATCCATAAAAATACCGCCATCCAGTTTGATAGACTGTACGGGCTTCGTGGTTTTTATTCTTATACGCGTTGCCTGCGGATCCTTTTTCCATACTTCGGGAGTTTCATGTACCACGGACTGGCTGCCGTCGGTATAAGTGACCTGCACATTAAAAGGCACCGCAAATCCGCCGATATTCCTGATCGACAATTCATATCCCCCCCTGGATGCTGTGACGCTTTCTAGACCCAGGTCAATATAGCTGGGTGTGAAGAACCAATTGTAAAAAAACCAGTTCAGGTTCTTGCCGGCGCCCTTGCTCATGGAATTAAAATAATCCCAGGGAATCGGATGCTTGCCGTTCCAGTTTGACATATAGTTGTGCAATGCTTTTTTAAACAGTGCATCTCCCAACAAATCTTTTAATGCCAGGTAGCTGAGGGAGGCCTTGCCATATGAATTACTGCCTGCCGCAAAGGTTACATAAGGCGATGGGGTGATGATGGGATTTTCCTGTTTGTGCGGTCCGTGAATCCAACGATTTACCCGGAAGGATTTATAAAAATCATCCGCTCCTTGCTGGCCCTTTTCCGTGATCCCGATCAGGTATTCAAATGTCGTGGCCCAGCCCTCATCCATAAAAGCATAGAAGCTCTCGTTGGTTCCCATATAGAAAGGCATATAGGTATGCGCCTGTTCGTGATCCTGCACCAGTTCGGCAAATCCCAGATCACGCTGGTGGCTGTCATTGATCATCATGGGATATTCCATGTCTGCAAACCCCTGGAAAGCCGTTGATTTTTCATAGGGATACTGTACGCCGGGCCACTCATTTGAAAAATACCGGAGCGAATACCGGCCGAACTGTACCGAGTGCTGGAAATCCTGCATGGTATCCTGGTAGGCGGCCTGCATGCTTACGCGCCGGCCGGTTTGATCGTCAGTAACCGTACTGCCGCCATCCCAATTGTAATGATTGCTGATACCGATGGCTACATCACTCACGTGTTTGGCGGTAAACTTCCAGGTATTGGTGGCGTTTTGCGCCGTAACGGTTTTGTTACGGAGATCCTCCGCGCTGGCTATATGGATCGTTGAATCACTTGTTAATGCTGTTTGATACCGGCTTGCCGCATCCGGGCTAAGCACTTCGCCGGGGTTTTCAAAATGTCCGGTGGCCCAAACCAGGAAATCTTTCGGTACGGTTACCTGCAAGGAATAATCATTGAAATCATTGTAGAACTCCAGGCCGCCGCCAAAGGGTTGCACATCCCATCCTTTGTAATCATCGTATACTGACACACGGGGATAAAAATAGGCGATATAAAAGGTATTACTGTCGATGATGCCTTCCCTGCCCCTGCCCCTGCTTAACTGGTAATGCCAACGGATATGCAAATGCACCGAATCGTGGGTTGAAAGGGGTTTCGTCAGTGCCATCATATAATTTGTTGCATGCACCGAATCATTGTTCCAGGCGGCCGCTGCCCCATTCACGGTAATTTCATCCACCTGGATGCCGGCTTCCGGATTGGGTGCTCCGCCTCTTCCGCCGGTGCGGTGTGTATTCATGATAAGCTTCATGTTCAAACTGTCGAGCCGGTCAGGGCTTTCATTGAAATAGGTAATCTCTTCCACCCCCATGATGGTATTTTGGGGCGGGGTCACCGTTAAGGCGATATCATACCGGCCATGATTGATCCAGTATTTTTTTCCGGGCTTGCCATTCAGGTTACGCGTACCCTTGTCAAATGCCTGCGCGATATAAGCTGGCATCGGGAGCGATCCTTTATACGGATTCATCGGTGCATTGGCGGGAGGCATTTGCGCAAGAACCGGCATTAATGCAGAACACAGCCAGACAAAGAGGAGTAGTTTTTTGGTCATAATAGTCATATACAGGTAATGAATGGATCGTCAAAACCGACGGTAACCCCATCAGTGGCCCCTTAAAAGTACTGAATTCCGGGCACCGGCAAATCCGGATCCTGCTTTAAAACCTGTCTTTTACATACGTGATCTGTGTTTTCCCATGTGGTGTGGGATGACCAGCCGCATTCACATTCACAAAAACAATTTTGTCAATGGTAAGTATCTTCTCCCTGGTGAGTTTATTCCGGATCTCACAGCGCATGGTAAGTGAGGTGGTTCCGAAATATGTGGCAACAATACCGATCTCAATAATATCGCCCTGCCTGGGTGCAGAGATAAAATTGATCTCCGAAATAAACTTGGTGACCACATGCGGGTTCTCCAACTGGATGATGGCATACAGTGCCGCCTCCTCATCTATCCATTGCAGCAAACGACCGCCGAACAGGGTCTGGTTGGGATTCAGGTCTTCGGGCTTCACCCATTTACGGGTATGAAAATTCATGGGTGGTTCTATCATTTCCGTCAATTAGCCAGGCTAAAAATAGGCAGAAAAAAGCGTTTGTTTACTATCTGTTGCCGGGGGAGGCCAAACAAAATATCCGTGCCGGATTCCGTCTGTTTTCCTGCAGGCTTCGTTGTGGTG
>CAZAOR010000326.1:0-2716 GCA_964486805.1 uncultured Sediminibacterium sp.
GAAAAGAACGATGCCTTCTTTGTTATTTTCGCGGTACCGAGCTGGCTTTGCATCATGCTGGGTAGCATGCAACAGGCCTATACCGTAGTCAGTATCGGCGCCGGTATCGCCCTGTACGGCCTTGCGTATTTCCTGGTACATGAGGTAATCATCCACCAGCGGTTTCGCTGGTTCACCCGCAGCAATAACCGCTATATCCGGGCAATCCGCTGGGCACATAAGATGCATCACCGGCACCTTGGTAAGGAAGAAGGAGAAAGTTTCGGTATGTTATATGTGGCCAGGAAGTACTGGGATAAAGTCCGGCAGGACGAACAGATACGGGCTCAGTCCTGATCCGCCAAATCATTCACCCGCCTTTGCAGCAGCACTACGATTATATCATTACAGGCGCCGGTTGTGCAGGATCCGCCCTGCTTTTGCGTATGCTGCGGGAACCGGCATTGCAGCATAAGAAAATATTGGTACTGGATAAATCGCCTAAAACAGACAATGACCGAACCTGGTGTTTCTGGGAAAAGGCGGCGGGATTGTTTGAGCCGATCGTGCATCATCGCTGGAGCCGGCTGGGTTTTTACAGTCCGCAATATGCCGCTTCCCTGGACATATCCCCCTATCAATACAAGATGATACGGGGTATTGACCTGTATCGTTATACACAGGAACAAACGGCAGCTTTTCCCGGTGTCGTGTGGCAGTACGCATCTGTACAGGATATCAGGCAGGGAGCAGACCGGGCGGAGGTGATAACCAGCCAGCAAATTTTCACGACAGATTATGTATTCAACAGCATCCCTTTCCGACAGCCGGAACCTCGCCGGCATCATTACCGGCTGATCCAGCATTTCCGGGGTTGGTTGATCAGAACCGAAACGCCCTGTTTTAATCCCGGGATGGCGGTATTCATGGATTTCCGGATATCCCAGCAGTATGGGACAACTTTTGTGTATTGCCTGCCTGTATCCGAACAGGAAGCCCTGGTGGAATACACTTTGTTCAGTGAAAATCTCTTACCGGATGCTGCCTATGAAGAAGCTTTACGAAAATATATTGCCGCTATTCCCGGTATTGGTCAGTACACGATTGTTCACCGGGAAAAAGGAGCGATCCCTATGACCAATGCCCGTTATGCTTTGCGGGAAGGCCGGATTGTACACATGGGTACGGCGGGCGGACAAGTAAAAGGCAGTTCGGGCTATGCATTCCAGTTTATACAGAAAAGAACAGCGGCGATTGTACAGTCGCTGGTGCAAAATGGTCATCCGTATGCGGAGAAGAAAATTTTCCCCGGCAGGTTTCATTGGTATGACAGTATCCTGCTGCGGGTACTGCAAATGCATCAGATGGATCCTGCGGCTTTGTTTACGGGTATTTTCCGGCATAATCCCCCGACAAGGGTGCTCCGTTTTCTGGACAATGAGACCAGCCTGGTGGATGACCTGCGCATCATGCAGAGCGTACCCATGCGTGTATTCCTGCCCGCTGCCCTGGCGGAACTCTTCTTGTAAAAAATGCTGCTTTCCATTACCTTTGCCCCCCCCCGCAGGTAAAATACCGGTCGGGATTGGCCACGTAGTACAATGGATAGTATAAGAGTTTCCGAAGCTCCAGATCCAGGTTCGATTCCTGGCGAGGCCACCACTTAATTAAATAAATTATTGATTTTCAATTATTTGTGATCAATAAACTTATTCAGAGGACGGTATAGGGGACGTTTTTTGAACATTTTGTCCCCCTAATCAATCAAAGGGTTTTCCCAATATTCCATTTTGCTTTGAACTCAGCGATACTCGACACGCTTATATCTCGGTGGATCATTTTATGACAATGGGAGGATACCGTCGCAATGTAATCATGTAAGGTCCCGAGCTTCTGCTAAGTCTTATTTTTTTCTTCTGAGGGAAATGTTAAAGAAAATGGTGGGTAAGCAGTATATACTTCCCTCATTTTCATGTTTTATTATTGGGTGATTTTCAATTAACAAATTCAAAAGAAATATTATATTTATATGGGATAGGTGTTCAATCAGGATATATAAAAGAGTCACTTTGATAGTTGTGAAGTAAATACTTAAGGCTTATCTAGTATTCTGAAAACAGTTTGAAGTAGAAGAAGCAGGATTTTAATAAAGCGCAATTTTTATGCTAGGAATTCGCAGATTTGGTGGTATTGGCGAAGGTTTATTGAGCATATAATTAAGTTGTGGGCAATTTGTTTGACCTAAGGATAGATTAGATTAATAAATGCTATTTGGCATATCGCAGTTATACTAAATAATTTATTACACTCGCGAAGTCAAAAGCAGCATATAGAAAGAATGGATACTCAATTTTTTATTATGAAAACTTTATTGGTAACTGTTTTCTCAATTATTTTTCTAGTTTGTTGCAATTCATCATCTGCACCTATTGAAAATACAAAAACAACCAACAAGGATACAAGTATTAGTTTGTCATCATCAGTACCGAATAACGATATAAAAATTTTCCCTTTGACAGCTATTGATAGTCTTTATGTTGGAACATGGGAATCAGAATCCTTTATGGAAGATGGTAAGAAAAATATAAAAGCTTCAAATGACAAAACATATCTACGGATAACAAAACCAGATAAGTTTTATAGGGTAGAATTAAAACCCTCTGCTTCAAGTGAATACATACAATTTGTGTTTAAGTTTGATCCATTTTTTTCAGGTGGTGTTTATATCGACCAAGTC
>CAZAOR010000327.1:0-3284 GCA_964486805.1 uncultured Sediminibacterium sp.
TGTTGACTCGCTCCGGCAAACCCTGCAAGCCAACTGGCAAACCAACAAATTCGATTTCCTGGTAAATAATGCAGGGATCGGGGCAACCATCCCTTTTGAACAGGTAACGGAAGCTGATTTCGACCGGTTCCTGAACATTCATTTCAAAAGCGTGTACTTTCTCATACAGAAATGCCTTCCGATCCTGAATGACAATGGCAGGATCATCAATATCTCCACCGGTACCACCCGGTTCTGCGTGCCGGGTTATTCGGTGTATGCTTCTATGAAGGGCGCTATTGAAACCCTGACCAAGTACCTCGCAAAAGATCTTGGACCAAGGGGTATCCGGGTAAATGTAGTAGCGCCAGGACCCATCGAAACCGATTTCAATAATGCAGCCATCCGCAATAACCCGGATAGAAAGGCAGCGCTGGCATCGATGATCGCGCTTGGCAGAGTGGGACAGGCAGATGATATCGGCGGTGTTGTAGCATTCCTTTGTTCGGAGGATGGTGGCTGGATTACCGGCCAACGGATTGAAGCTTCCGGCGGGGTGGCATTATAACCGGATCCGGACGGCAAACAATTAAAAGAGAACCCCGACAACAGGCCGGGGTTCGTTCTTTGATCTATACTTTTCTTCCTTCCTTATTTTACTTCTTCAAACTGTGCGTCTTCAACGGAGTCACCGCTTGCCTGCTGGCCATTGGCATGACCGCCCGCACCTGTTGTTGATTCTGTTGCATTGGCAGCACCACCCTGTGCAGCAGCCTGTGCCTTGTATATCTCTTCGCTGGCGGCAGTCCAGGCATTGTTCATCTCTGCCATGGCTGCGTCAATACCGGCAATATCCTGGTTTTTGTGCGCTTCCTTCAGTTTATTCAGCGCAGATTCGATCGGTGCTTTTTTATCCGCCGAAATCTTATCGCCGAACTCCTTAAACTGCTTCTCTGTCTGGAAGATCATGCTGTCGGCCTGGTTGAGCTTTTCAACTTTTTCCCGGGCCGCTTTATCGGCAGTTTCATTGGCTTTTGCCTCTGCTTTCATCCTTTCCACCTCTTCCTTACTCAAACCGCTACCAGCCTCAATACGAATCTTTTGTTCTTTACCGGTACCCTTGTCTTTGGCACTCACATGCAGCATCCCATTGGCATCGATATCGAAGGTCACTTCAATCTGCGGTACGCCGCGCGGAGCGGGAGGAATACCATCCAGGTTAAAGGTGCCAAGGCTTTTATTCTGGTTAGCCATGGGGCGTTCGCCCTGTAATACATGTATCTGCACACCGGGTTGGTTATCGCTGGCCGTTGAGAATACTTCCGTTTTTTTGGTCGGAATGGTGGTATTGGCAGGGATCATGGCAGTCATCACCCCTCCCATTGTTTCAATACCCAGGCTGAGCGGTGTAACGTCCAGCAGCAGTACATCTTTTACTTCACCGGTTAATACGGCACCCTGGATAGCGGCACCGATGGCTACCACTTCGTCGGGGTTCACCCCTTTATTGGGTTTTTTACCGAAAAACTTCTCCACGATCTCCTGCACTTTTGGAATACGGGTTGAACCGCCCACCAGAATCACTTCATCAATCTGTGCAGTGGAGTAACCGGCATCTTTCAATGCTGCCTCACAAGGTTTGAGGCAACGGGCAAACAGGTTATCAGCAAGCGCTTCAAACTTGGCACGGCTCAGCTTCAGCACCAGGTGTTTGGGTACACCGTCTACCGCCGTAATATACGGCAGGTTGATCTCTGTTTCAGCAGAAGAGCTTAATTCGATTTTTGCTTTCTCAGCCGCTTCTTTCAGGCGTTGCAGGGCCATCGGGTCTTTCCGGAGATCAATGGCTTCCTGTGATTTGAATTCATCTGCCAGCCAGTCCATGATCACTTTATCGAAATCATCACCACCAAGGTGTGTATCCCCGTTGGTAGATTTCACTTCGAAAACACCATCCCCTAATTCCAAAATGGAGATATCGAATGTACCGCCGCCCAGGTCAAATACGGCGATTTTCTGATCGGCATGTTTTTTATCCAGGCCATAAGCCAGGGCAGCAGCAGTAGGTTCGTTCACGATCCGTCGCACATTCAGTCCGGCGATTTCGCCCGCCTCTTTGGTAGCTTGCCGTTGTGCATCATTGAAGTAAGCAGGAACCGTGATGACGGCTTCTGAAACTTCCTGCCCAAGGTAATCTTCTGCTGTTTTCTTCATTTTCTGAAGGATCATGGCAGAAATTTCCTGTGGTGTATACATCCGGTCTTCGATGGCCACCCGAACCGTATTATTATCGCCTTTCACCACTTTATAACTCCAGTGGCTGATTTCTTCCGTTACTTCATCGTACCGGCGGCCCATGAATCTTTTCACGCTGCTGATGGTATGCTGGGGGTTGGTAATCGCCTGCCTTTTTGCAGGATCACCTACTTTTCTTTCCCCATTTTTCAGGAATGCCACCACGGAAGGCGTAGTCCGCCTACCCTCATCGTTGGCAATCACCACCGGTTCATTACCTTCCATAACGGCCACGCAGCTGTTGGTCGTACCCAGGTCAATTCCAATTATTTTACCCATATCATTAATATTTCAGATGAATAATCGTTTTTACCTGTCAATCCCTGTGCCATCTCGCCGGGTATGCAAATTTGTCAGTCTCTAAAACCTTGTTTTTCCGCTTTTTGCAGACTTTTCCCCAAAAAACGCAAGCCCTGTCAGTCGGATGGTGAAAAAGCTGCTGAAAAAGCCCTAGTTTTATTCAAGCCAGTAATGCTTCGGCAACTGAGAATATCCAATACCCGGGAAGAACGTTTACTGCCTAAACCCCCTTGCTGTGCGACTGAAAGAACTGCTCCTGCCTTTCGGGTACCTGTTATTGGTTATTCCCTGCGATTATACTTGCCTATATGCCCAGTCAACGGCATATATACAGGGTCGGGTTCAGAATGATTTCACCAAAGAAGCTGTGCCTTTTGCAAGTGTTTACTGGAAAAATGCAAAATTCGGCGTTAATACGGACAGTGCCGGTAATTTCCGTATAAAAACCAGCCCGCTGGCCATCGATACCCTGGCGGCTTCTTATGTAGGCTACAAGGAAGTATTCCTGCTCTTCCGGAAAGACAGCCCGCCTGTGGACAGTATCGTCCTTACTATCCGGGAATTAAAGGAAGGTTCTGCCGTACAGGTACGATCACGTTTCAACAAGGGTTTACGCTGGTGGAAGGCCATCGTAGCACATAAATCCCGCAACAGTCCTTACCAGTACCGGTTGTACCGTTATGAACGTTATAGCAAGACAGAGCTGGATA
>CAZAOR010000328.1:0-5060 GCA_964486805.1 uncultured Sediminibacterium sp.
CTTCCCGGCTCACCTGGAACTCTTTTGCCACGGCTTCGGCAGTTAATCCCATGCTGAGGTAATAATCAGGTGCTTCCTTCGCAATGGAGTACGCCGGAACTGTTTTCCATCCGGCAGTTGGGACCAGGCTCATGCTTTCCGTTCCGCCGGCCACAATACAATCCGCCATTCCGCAACGAATTTTGGCAGACGCCAGGGCAATGCTTTCCAGGCCGCTGGCACAATAACGGTTGATGGTGAATCCTGCGGTATCAATACCGATCGCCCGCGCAGCAATGATGCGGCCTACCTGCAGGCCCTGTTCAGCTTCCGGTACGGCATTACCAACTATCACATCATCTACTCGGGAAGGTTCCAATTGCGGAACAGTTGCCAGTAAACCCCTGATCACTTCCACTGCCAGATCATCCGGCCGGTAAAAACGAAATCCCCCTTTCCTGCTTTTGGTAACAGCCGTTCTGAAACCGGCTACGATATAAGCTTCCTGCATACAGCTCGATTTGTATCAAATGTAGGGAAAAAAATGAAAAAAGGTTGTTTATGCAACTAAATATCCTCCCCTGCTCCTGCCTTATCTTCGCAACATGTTTTATCCACTTATCCGGAACCTGCTGTTTCAATTCCCGCCGGAAGGGGTACATTATTTTTCAATGAATCTGCTGAAAGCCGGATGCAGGATACCGCCGGTGAAACGTTTTTTATCGGATCAGTTTTCGGTCACTGAGCCGCGCCTGGAAAAAGATGTATTGGGCCTGCATTTCAACAACCCGGTAGGGCTGGGTGCCGGCTTCGATAAAAATGCCTGCTACCTGCGTGAACTGGCTACCCTGGGCTTTGGTTTTATTGAGATCGGAACCGTTACCCCCAAACCGCAGCCCGGGAATGATAAACCCCGGCTGTTCCGCCTTCCCGCTGATAAGGCCCTGATTAACCGGATGGGATTCAACAACGATGGGGCGGAAGTAATTGCCCGAAGACTTGCCGAATGGAAAGATAAAACGAGCGGGAACGCCGATGGGGCAGTATTGATCGGTGGGAATATCGGCAAGAATAAAGTGACGGAAAACGAAAATGCCTGGAAAGACTACCTGTTTTGCTTTGACCGCTTGTTTGAGGTGGCTGATTATTTTGTGGTAAACGTAAGCTCACCCAATACCCCTGGCCTGCGTGCCTTGCAGGAAAGGGAACCATTGAAAAAGATATTGGGCAGCTTACAGGAACAAAACCAATCGAAAAAACACCCCAAACCGCTCCTGCTTAAAATTGCACCCGATCTGACTGATGAACAGTTAGATGATATCGTATCACTTGCCGGAGAAACCCGCTTGAGCGGGCTGGTAGCTACCAACACCACCATCAGCAGGCAGGGCCTTCAAACACCGCCTGCCCGGCTTGAAGCAATCGGTATGGGCGGCTTAAGCGGCAAGCCGGTAAAACAGCGGGCTGGTGATGTGGTAAAATACCTGCACAAACAAACAGGGGGGCAATTACCCATCATCGCCAGTGGCGGTATCTTTACCGGGCAGGATGCGAAAGAAATACTGGAGGCAGGAGCCAGCCTGGTTCAAGTCTGGACCGGTTTTGTGTATGAAGGTCCCCGTCTGGCTTCCGATATTTGCCGTTTCCTGTTAAACCCTGCTATCTGAAGAAATGAGCACACTGTTCACTACTGAAAACCTTGCCAGCTTTTTAGTGCTGGTCATACTGGAAATCGTATTAGGTGTTGATAATGTCATTTTCGTAAGCCTGATCCTCTATCGCTTACCACAGAAACTGCAGCCAAAAGCCCGGCTGAGCTGGATGGTAACAGGCATTTTTACCCGTACCCTGCTCCTGATGGGACTCAGTTGGTTACTGGCCCAGAAAGGCAAAGCGCTGTTAACCGTGGCTGGTAAGTCTTTTGACTTGTCCAGTCTTGTTATGATCCTGGGCGGGTTGTTCCTGATTTATAAAACGGTCCGGGAAATTCACCACAAACTGGAAGGAGAAGCTGCTATGGCAGCCGGGAAGGCCAGGACTAACCTGCGTCTCGGCCAGGCCATTGTACAGATTATGCTGATCGATATGGTATTCAGTTTCGACAGTATCATTACCGCTGGGGGTACTGCCCGCAGGCTGGAAGTGATGATTGCAGCTGTGGTGGTAGCCATGATCGTCATGTTCCTGTTCAGCCCGAAAATTGCTGCTTTCATTCACCAGCATCCTACTCTGAAAATGCTGGCCCTTTCTTTCCTGGTCATGATCGGCTTTGTATTGTTGGTGGAAGGATGGGACAGTGCACAAACCCATGAACTGCACCTGAAGAATTATGTATATTTCGCCATGGCCTTTTCTTTCAGCGTAGAATTGCTGAATATGCGCATCCGAAAGCAAAGCATCAAACCGGTTGAGCTGCGCGAACCTGGATTGCCGGAAGAAAAATAAATATCGTCGGGCATACTCCGGGTTAATGGCAAGCTGTGCCGGAATCAGGAGCTGACAGTGCAACAACAGATTGCCTCCCCGGCACCTGCATCATTCCGTTATCTTTGCATGGATAGTGATGTTTGATCATGCAGGCACCAGCCATGAACAAGTATTCCAACAGGTATTCATCCAGGTTCTTCCGGGCTTTCGTTTATGCAGGCCGCGGCCTGCTGCATTTTATCCGGCACGACCGCAACGGAAAACTGCATCTTTTTGCTGCCTTACTGGTAACCATCGGCGGCTTCTACTTTCAGATACCTGTTGCACAATGGACGACCCTTTTACTCTGCTTCGGCCTGGTGATCGGCCTCGAAATGTGCAACCACGCCCTGGAAAGCCTCTGCGATCTGGTACAGCCAGAGCCGCATCCACTAATCAAAATCGCCAAAGATGTGGCTGCAGGAGCCGTATTGTGGGCAGCCATCATCAGCCTGGTGATTGGTCTGCTGATTTTTATTCCCTATCTCACCTGATATGTTCCCGAAATTATCCTTCCTGAGTAAAATGATGATCCTGTCCCTGGCTTTTTCAATGGGATTACTATTAATGCGTTACCTGCACACCCATACGCAGGATTACCGGTTCTATGTGTGGAACAGTTTCCTGGCAGCTATTCCCTATGTGGCCAGTCATCTGCTGGCACATGTCCGGAAGTTCAATACACGCAGCATAGTCCTGTTATTCATCTGGTTGCTGTTTCTGCCCAACGCGCCCTATATGGTGACGGATGTTTTTCACTATGAACAGCTCAAAACCGTACCTGCCTGGTACGATCTGGTTCTGGTTATTACCGGCGCCTGGAACGGGATATTGCTGGGTATCCTCTCGCTGCTGCAAGTGCAGTCCTGGCTCAGGCAATATCTTTCAGCAAAGTGGATAACGGTATTCGAGTTGCTTACCCTGCTGCTTTGCGGCTATGGTATTTTCATAGGCCGCTATCTCCGCTTTAATAGCTGGGATCTGCTGACCGAACCCAAAACCCTGGCTTATACCACTGCGCAGCATTTTCTGGTGCCGTTGGAACATATCGGCTTATGGGGGTTCAGTTTCATTTTCGCAGGGATGCTCGGAATATTTTACTATACCCTGAAAGCGCTTTTCGTGTACAGGCCTAATGGTGCATGAACCTTCCTTCCTCAGTCTTCTTCCCCGGGTGCCGGATTTGATCAGAAGTCAAAGCCTAAAGCAAAATAGAGCAGGGGTTTTCCTTTGAACACTCCTTTCATCGGCCAACCTGCATCCAACTTCATGAAATAGCCCAGCAGGGTGCTGCGTACACCAAAACCATAACCTCCTGCGAAAGGCCCGAGTCCGCCGGCATCGATTTTCACCACCACCGGGGTACTGGGATCGGAGATCACTTCAGTTGGCCTGGTAATGCCATTGAATTTACCGTTCCAGGCAGTACCCAGGTCAATAAACTGCACGATCTGAAAATTGCGGAGGAAAGCATTATTGATCGGCCGGTTCAACAGGGTGGAGAATACCGGGAACCGGAATTCCGAATTCAGCAC
This sequence comes from uncultured Sediminibacterium sp., assembly GCA_964486805.1. Lineage (GTDB taxonomy): Bacteria > Bacteroidota > Bacteroidia > Chitinophagales > Chitinophagaceae > Sediminibacterium. Next base: position 3,981 of record CAZAOR010000328.1, read on the forward strand.
CACCGCATTATTCCCGTTGGCGATATTCTGACTGTAACCCCGCATATTGAGTGTGAGCGACTGGAAGGCATAGGACTGATCCGGTGCAGGCGGATTATTATTGAATTTGGGATTGATCCATCCATCCACACCACCCAGGTAGTAGATGATTTTCTGGCCACCCCAGGAAAAATCACCGGCGGCCCGGCCTGCCCATATAAAGTTGCGGTAAATCTTATGATAATAACGTCCGTCGAAACCCAGGTTCAGGGTGGCTTTCCCGTTGTTGAGGGAGGTTTTGAAAGTAGGCATGTTCACATCCAGGTAAACCTTGTACCGCAATCCCATCCAGATATTCTGGGTTGGATTAATGGTATTATCATGCACATATTCAAACCGCGATACAATGTATTTGTAAACGGTATCGGGATAGGCCAGGGCATTGGGGTTCGGGAAACCGGAACTGTTGTCATAAGGTCTTAAAACCCCCCTGTCGGTGCGCAGGCCAATTGTTGCCCTGATACTTTTCACCTCATTAAAAGGATAAGAGAAGTTTAACTGGTACAGGTTGGTGTACAGCATCGTATTAAAAGGGGTGTTAAAGAAATTACTCACATTGCTGCGGTAATAAGTAGCGCCCCAGTCTAAGCGCCGACGCAGGTTCTGATAGGTAAAAAATACATCCTTATCACTGAGGTTGGTTCCGAACCGCAATCCGCCGACAAATTTCTGGTCTTCCATCAGGTCACTTACCCCCACGCGGAAAGTGAAATTGAAATCGTTCCCATTGTTCAACTGGATCGGCCCGTTACCGCCGCCATAAGGCTGATAACGGTTTACCAGGATATTGTTGGTAAACCCGGCCAATACATAATCGGAACTGAATTTGAGCCGGTAATCAAAGAGGCGTGATTTTCCCAGGACGGAAGATTTGGTCAATGGGTTACGGCCCGGCGATTGACTTTTACCTGACAATGAATCGGGCTTTTCATCTCCAAAATCACTCTGGAACTGGCTGGTGATTTTTTGGGCAGTTGTATCCTTTCCGGGTGTTGGCTGATATTGGATCGCTTTGCCGGTAGCAGCCCGTTCATCGGCCAC
>CAZAOR010000329.1:0-7269 GCA_964486805.1 uncultured Sediminibacterium sp.
GCCTGTCTGATAAGCTGTATAGAAGTAGAGGAAATCCAGCAATTTAAATCGCACACCTAAATAACCCAATGCACCGAAATTATAAAGATATTGATCGGTTTTATTAAGATAATAATTTCCGCCATGATAAGATAACCCGGCAACCGGCCTGATTTTTCCGCCAGCGAAAATACCTTCTATTTCAGTTTTAACCGGGAAATCAAAATTAATGAGATAGTTAGGCTGTGAGTAAGTCAAACTGACCGCCGGCAGGACAAGCGGGTTGCCCATATTGGAAAAATAGGCAATACCTACTCCCAGGTTAAGATTTCTTTGCAATTTAAAATCAGCCTTACTGATCAGCACCGCGTTAAATGTTTTATTGATCTTTTCCATTGGCTGTGTGCCATTGAATCCTGTTTGAAGATAGCTTAACCAGAAAAAATGATTACCCAGCTTTACATTTAACGCAGTTCCTAAATAAGCGGATTTAATATTCTTTGAAAATAAAGATGTAAGAGAATCCGTTGTAAATCCGGAAAACCGCTGATCAATATAACCGAGCCCCATATACAATTGTGTCTTACTTTTTTTTATGAGAGCGGCAGGAAAAACAGAAACGGTAAAAATACTTTGCCGAAAGCTATTGAGCATTTTTCCATCACTGCTTTTGAATTGACCGTTGGAGTAGCCCCCGGCGTATTCAGCTTTAAATAATTCCGGACTTAATTGATTGTTTACAAGGGTTGTATTTACTTCTGTCAGTAATTTATTTTCGGGAGAAATTTGTGAATAACCACAGTTAGACACGAAAAACAATATTGGTAATAATATTTTGGTTATCATTTTATTCGTTTATTATGCTGAAATAATGAGTTCATTTACATTTCTTCTATAGGAGTATTCGAGCGGTTTACTTCTTCCGATTCTAACCGCCATTTGTATTTTAGCAGGTTCCTGCACATGCATCATTTGATTAAAATCAGTAAGCAAGGTTTTCATGGATGGGTATTCCTGAAGCACCTGACTAAGCGGGTGCATGCAAAGCCCCTGATCGTATGCTGCTAATTGAAACCGGGCATAATCTTGGCCGCATTGAATCCAGTCGATTACTTGATTATTGGCCGTTTTAAAGATTACGACACCCTTGGATGACATTACTTTATCGTAATGGCTTTTTAAAAGTCCCTGAATAGTACCTTCATCATGCCATAATTTTTTGGGGTATCCTTTTAATAATATTTCAGTCAACCAAAGGTTAAATTTTCCTTCAATACCGCTTACGCGCAAATTCAATCCATCCTTTTTTGCAGAAATATCTTCTTTTACCCTGAACCATTTTCGGGATTCATCAAACGCATTCCAGTCATAACATTCTACTTCCATCCCTTTATAGAGCAGTCTAAGGACTTCCGGAAGTTTTTGAGGATCGTTGATTAATTCGACAGAAGAATATGCTGGCTTTGTCAATGATACGATTGTATTGAATTCATTTGTGCTGACAATATTGCCGTGATAGGCTGAACGGGTGGTTTGACGGGTATAAATCTGAGGGAATAGTACATCTCTCTCAATACCGGGTTTTTCCAGCGTAAGTTTTGCAATAGGTTTTGTTCCTATTTCTGCCAACCCGTAAGCGCCTTCCGGCAGATATTCGATTTTCACGGAGTATCCCATTGAACTGGCCCCTATCTGAAAAAGAGCGATAAAACTGCCGCAACCGATATGTATCTGCCTTGTTAAAGGATCTGTCGCCGTCAACAACCTTTTTTCGTCCACATAAAATAGCGCCTGGGTTTCACCGAGGAGCTTGAATTTCCATGGCTGGGTATTGTGCGGATTTGGGGCATTCAACCCAAAAGAGAGCGCCTTTACAATGGGCACGGTAAACTCGTCCGGATCGGGTCGCCTTTTTTGAATATCCTCCCTGCCGTACACCTGGGGATTATCAGCTTTGCTCTTCAGGCTAAATAACATGGCGGCTGTAACCAGGGTTCCGCTGGCTAATAAAAACTCATTTCTTTTCATATTTAATTGTTTTTGCATGTACTTTTACTTGTTCATCCGAATGATGCCACAAAATAAAAATGCAAAAACCTCAGAATGGTCTCACCTTATAAGTAGAGACCGATTTTTGGGGAAATGAGTCCACAATCAGAAAGATAAGTCTGCGGATTGCTGATTGCGCATCAGATATTCCGACGGCGAGAGACCTGTGTGCTGTCGGAATACCCGGTTCAGGGAAGCTTTTGAATTAAATCCGCTTTCATACCCCAGGGACAGAATGGTGAATTCTTTTTTGGTAGGATCTTCCAGAAGGCTTTGAAGCTCGCGAACGCGATACCCATTAACAAAATCATAAAACGGTTTACCAGTAGCGGTATTAATGGTTTGGGACAAATTATGGGAGGATACATGCAGGGCTTCCGCAACATCACTCAATTGAAGTTTGGATTCTGCATAAACCTTTTCTTCTTCGAAAAGACGGATAAGTTTTTCGAAAATCACCTTTTGTTCAATATCGCTGAGCGAAGAAGTTTTATACTTGGCTGTCGGGCTTTTATCAGGGAAACGTGTGGAGGGCCCTCCCTCATCGGGCGGAATGGTCGAAGAAATATCCTTTCCATAATATTCTGCTATTGTATATTGCCGGATGCCATTAAAACTGATATAAAAAATAGCAAAAAATAATAAAGTACCTATCACACTGCATACAAAATGTGAACTGATCGGGAGAATCTGCAGTTGGGAAGCGATGAACCCCAAAAGTGAAAGCAAGGTTATGAATAGATAGATCCAGGTGGAACTGATCAGCCAGCTTACTTCGATTGGTTCAGTATAGGAAAAGCATTCCTGAATCTTACGCGTGTAATTTTTCAGCCTCCGGATGAGCCAGATAAACGCAGCGATGAATACAACCGGAAACCCTTTAAATAGTAAATGGTAAATCAGGGTCGGATAGTTGTACAGATGATCCAGTTGAGCTTGGTCATAACCATGAAAAATAAAAATATCTAATCCGCTATAAGCGGTGCTGAGTAAAGCCGGAATAAACAGAAATATCCATCTTCCTTTATAGTGGATAGTATCCTGTATCGTCTCTAATGCAAAAATCAGGAAAAGTGGAAACAGGTATAAAGGAATAATGTTCAATAAGAAGAAAACCAGGGGTGTCAACTGCCTTAAAAACATAGCATCAGCTAAAACCAATCCGATGATAGCAAGATTGTTCAATAACAACAGGCTGTCAGCCCGCTTTCTTTTATTCTTTACAAGAATAAAGAGGGTAAAGAATAACGAGATGGCAATGCCAGCAATATCCAGTGAGAACATACATTAGATTTTAAAATCAACTATATGTCAAGCCTATGTCATAAAATTGGGAAAATTTAAAGTCATGCCAAAATGATTAAAGCGTAAATAAAATTGCCTGTCCCGGATGCATCCATTTTGATGGGTACACGGATAGGACTTATCTATAAAAAACAATTTTCGATTATCAGGAAAGTTTTAAGAGCCCGGGCACAGGCCAGGCTTTTAACCGCTGTTTAATCTTTTCCAATAGACAACTTTGCCTTCCCCTTCATTCCAAAAGTCCTGGATAGCAGCTTCTTTCTGAATCCCAGTTTGTGGTAAAAACTCCTTGTCAGGCCAAATTTGTCACTGCCCGAAGTCCCAACAATCAATACCCGCTTCCCTCTTTCTTTGAGTATCTGTTCAAGAAAATGGAACATTTTTTGCCCGATACCTCCCCCTGATAAGATTTTCTAACTGCGATCGCATAAAAATTGCAGGTTTTGTCAGTGAACCTTTCAGGCACGCAATAACCGATTGCTACAGGATGGCTCTTGTCCAATACAAGTAACCCAGACATCTTCAAAATCAGGATGATGTAAATAATCAGCAATCCTATCTGCAAGATATTCAGATGGGAATAATTCACCGGAGTATAAAACTAATTTTAACCCTGTTGGATCTCCTGGCGTGACTGGTCTGATTTCATTTTCCACAGATACGGAGTTTCATATCAGATTTATTAACAACATTGAGATGATAAGTACCTGCCTGATTGAGGAATTACCATTCGGCAGCCTTATCGTCAGTATGTCTAAGAAATAAATATCTTTCAAAAGAAAAGATTAGACAAATCCCTGGTTTCGCAGCACAGTGTGCCTGCCCGGAGCAGGCCCGAGGATATGCCCACATTCCGGTAATAGTAGAATTCCTTTGCTTTATACTGTTTGCTGAAATAATAAATTCCCCCGAGTGTGATGATCTTGAACCAGAAAACTATCATAAAGGATGCCATCCCATTATGGAAGAATATCCACAAGCAGGCTGTTGTTATCGCAAAAGAAGCCGGAAAAAAGCTTCGATAAAAAGTAAATATCAGCCGGATTTTCTTACGCATCTTTTTAAAATCAACCTGAAAGCTGGTGAACGGTCTATATCCGAGCGAACGGAGACACCGAAATGTCTTTTTTGCGAGATCTTCGTTGATCAACAGTGAACAAAATACGAAAATGCAGCATGTGCCGGAGCCGCAGAAAGCCTTAGCCAGTAAGTAAATGCCGGAAACCTCAGCCAAGCCCAAGCATCCTGCCAAGCTTCGCCTGCAAGCCCCCCTCCCATTCATCTTTCAAAATACTCAAAATGATGCTGTCTCGCCGGCCGCCTGCTGCGTTGGGCATCGTGCTGCGTAAAATACCTTCCACGGTGCAGCCGATCGCTTTCATAGCCTGGATGCTTCTTTCATTGCGTGTATCCGCCCGGAATTCCACACGCAGCATCCCGAGTTGTTCAAACGCAAAATTCAACAGCAAATACTTGCAATGCCGGTTCAGTCCCGTTCGCTGAAACGCTTTGCCATACCAGGTATAGCCTAACTGAAGCGATTGATTGGCTGGCTGGATATCATAAAAACGGGTACTGCCGGCATATTGTCCCGAACGTTTGTCAAACACGATAAAAGGATATTCCCTTCCCGATTGACGCGCCTCCAGGGCAGTCGCCAGGTAACGCCTGAAATTTTCCTCCCCTGCCACAGGAACTGCGGAATAACGCCAGATATCCGGTTCGTTTCTTGCATAAACAAGCAAAATATTGGCATCTTCCGGTGTTAAAGGACGCAATAAAACGCAATCATCTTCCAGGACATAATTCGCTGACGGATCGAAAAGTACTGACATAAAGAAAACCTTTGGTGAATAAGTGTTTGAAAGGATGCAGCTTGTAAGATTTTAGTATTTTTACCATTTGCAAATTAATCATTTACATCACTATGTGCGGCATTGTAGGTTACACAGGACACCGGGAAGCGCTTCCCATTATCATGAAAGGATTGAAAAGGCTGGAATACCGGGGTTATGACAGTGCGGGCATTGCATTACGCAATGAACAAGGCCTGTTGGTTCAGAAAAAGAAAGGCAAGGTAGCCGAACTGGAGGATGCGATCATGGGCAAAGACCTCCAGGCACAGATTGGCATCGGTCATACCCGCTGGGCCACACACGGTGAACCCAGTGACCGGAATGCACACCCCCACCAGTCACAGGGCGGCAAACTGGCCATGATACACAATGGTATCATTGAAAACTATGCACAGATCAAACAGGAACTTGCGGCCAAAGGCTACCGGTTCAAAAGTGATACCGATACAGAAGTCCTGCTCAATTTTATCGAAGACATTCAACTGAATAACCAATGCAGCCTGGAAGAAGCATTGCGTATTGCATTAAAACGGGTGGTAGGCGCATACTGCATCCTGCTCATCAGTGCCGATGATCCGGAAACCATCATTGCCGCCCGGAAAGGAAGTCCGCTGGTAATCGGTATCGGCAAGGGTGAGCATTTCCTGGCCAGTGATGCTTCACCGATTATCGAATACACCAAAGAAGTTGTGTATGTGAATGATTATGAAGTAGCCATTGTGCGGCCGGATGAACTCATTCTCAAAAATCTGGGGAACGAGAAACAAACCCCCTTCATCACTAAGCTGGATATGGAACTGGCCGCCATTGAGAAAGGTGGCTATGAGCATTTCATGCTGAAGGAAATCTATGAGCAGCCGGGTACGATTTACGACTGCCTGCGGGGTCGGCTGCTGGCGCAGGAAGGAAGGATCATCATGAGCGGGATTGATAACCACCTTGAAGCTTTTATCAAAGCACCGCGCATCATGATCGTAGCCTGCGGCACAAGCTGGCATGCCGGTCTAGTGGCAGAATACCTGATCGAAGAGTTTTGCCGGATACCGGTAGAAGTCGAATACGCATCTGAGTTCCGGTACCGCAACCCGGTCATCCACACGGGAGATGTGATCATTGCCATTTCACAAAGCGGCGAAACGGCTGATACATTAGTTGCCCTGGAAAGCGCCAAACAAAAAGGGGCCTTCATTTTCGGGGTCGTGAATGCTGTAGGCAGCAGTATTGCCCGGCTGAGTGATGCAGGAGCTTATACGCACTCAGGCCCGGAAATCGGTGTTGCCAGTACCAAAGCATTTACCGGCCAACTGGCCGTATTATCTATGATGGCCTTGAAGATCGGCTATGCAAAGGGTACCCTGGAAGAAAACCGTTACCGGCAGTTATTGCTGGAATTGGAATCCGTTCCCGAGAAAGTGAAGGAGATCCTCGCCGATGTAAGCCGGATACAACAAATTGCCAATAAGTACAAAGATGCTGCCGATTTTCTTTTCCTGGGACGGGGATATAATTTCCCCGTAGCGCTGGAAGGGGCCCTCAAACTCAAGGAAATCTCCTATATCCATGCAGAAGGTTATCCTGCGGCTGAAATGAAACACGGCCCGATCGCACTGGTTGATGACCAGTTACCGGTCGTTTTCGTTGCCACCAAAGATTCCTACTACCAGAAAATTGTTTCCAATATCCAGGAAATCAAGGCACGCAAGGGGAAAGTACTGGCAGTAGCCACCGCAGGCGACACGATTATCCCGGACCTCTGTGATGATATGATGCTGGTGCCCGAAGCTGATGAAGCCATTGCCCCATTACTCAGCGTGGTTCCCCTGCAACTGCTCAGTTACTATGTGGGAATCGCAAAAGGCCTTGATGTTGATAAGCCCAGAAACCTGGCAAAAAGTGTAACCGTTGAATAAGCCAAACCTACCCTGATGTCCTCCCAACAGAATATCATTCAAAAAACCCCGCTGGATAGCCTGGGATACCATTTCATTCGTGAACCTTATATTCCGAAGGGGAAAAACGAGTACTACCTGCGTAATATGCAGATAAGGAATGGCATTCATTATCGCCAGCTCAGCGCTTA
>CAZAOR010000330.1:0-2887 GCA_964486805.1 uncultured Sediminibacterium sp.
AGCGCCACCCTGGGCGAACTGGCCGGCTATTTCAAGGTGACCCGGCAAATCCATCTGGGCTTGGAAATCATCCGCTGCAAAGGCTGGAACCGGGAAATGTACCAGCCTGACTGGCAGCTTCCCTTTGTGCCTACATCACCAGCTATCACGAATTTTGCAGCCATGCTGTTCTACCCGGGCATCTGCCTCCTGGAAGCCACGAATCTCAGTGAAGGCCGGGGATCCGCCTACAGTTTCACAGCTATCGCAGCTCCCTGGCTGCAACCGGATACCCTGCATGATTCCCTCTCCGCCATCAGTCTGGAAACAGTTCAGGCCGTCCCGGTACAATTCACTCCCAATGCACCCCAGGTTAAATACCCGGGGCAGTTATGCAAAGGCGTTCAATTGTTACCTGCAGCCGGGTATGCTATCAGCCCTGTTCAGTTCGGGATGCATGCCATCAGATTGATCAAGGACCGGTATCCCGATCATTTCAGATGGCAGCCCTATCCAACCCTGGTTAACCCGGATGGCAGCGGACACCTTGAAAAACTCTTGGGCCGTTCAGGCATGACAGCCCTGTTTGAACTGCCTTTGCCCAAATTTCATGCAAGTGTTGCAAAATTGACCCGATGTGCAGAATGGGTCAATGAAATCAATCCTCATTTATTATATTAATTGGTTGTTATAAATTATTATTAATGAGAGTATTATTATCAATAATATTATTTTGCTGCCTATCAAACCTGCCTGCGCAAACCAATATACGTATCTGTACCAGTGGCACCCACAGCAGTCTCCGCGGCCTGCATGTGGTCAGTGAGGATATCGTTTGGGCTTCCGGCAGCAATGGGTATGTTGCCAGGACGACCAATGGCGGGCTAAGTTTTACCTGGATGCAGGTGAAGGGGTATGAAAAAAGAGATTTCAGGGATATCATGGCCTGGGACAGTTTGCATGCCCTGATCCTGGCTGTTGATCAGCCAGGCATTTTGCTGGAAACAACAGACGGGGGTAAAACCTGGGACAAAGTCTGGGAAGATCAGACACCCGGAATTTTCATGGATGCCATGGCTTTTGCCGGGTCTTCAGGTTTTGTTATCGGAGACCCCATTGGTGGTCGCGCCTATTTGCTGTACTCAAATGATAGCGGACATCACTGGCAAAAAGCCGACAGTAGTTTTTGTCCCGCTTTAGAAGCGGGGGAAGCCTTTTTTGCCTCCAGCGGTACCAATCTTGTGCTGCTTGGACAGGGGCAAAAAAAACAGGCTTGTTTTGTTTCCGGCGGTACCGTATCGGCCATCTATCTTCCTGGTAATCAAACTCGTAAACTACTTCCGCTACAACAGGGCGGCACCAGTACCGGGGCGAATAGTATCGCCTATAATCCAAGGACTGGCCGGGTGGTGGTGGTGGGCGGTGATTTCAGCCGGGATAGCCTCATAAACGGTAACTGCGCTTTGGCAATCATTCAACAGGGACGGATCGGCGAGTTACGTAATCCCCGGGTACCGCCACACGGATACCGGTCGGCAGTTTGTTGGGTAAATGACAAAAGACTGATTTGCTGTGGTACTTCCGGCATCGATATTTCAGAGGATCGGGGCAATTCCTGGACCCTGGTGTTCCGGCAAAGTTTCCACGCCTGTTCCGCAGCACCAGGAAACAAGACGGCCTGGCTGGCAGGAAACGGCGGGCGGATAGCCCGCTGGCAATTACCGTAAAAAAAATTTTCTATCCGGTTAAACTTCTGTGATTGACACAAGTCTATTAAATGTGCCCGGTTAATAAGGGCCGAAAGTTGAAATAGACAGTCCCTCCGGGGAATTTGAATAACGAGTTTCTTATGCAGCAGGGTAAAACAAGGGCAAACCGGTAACGGGGTGCCCTTTGTTATTTCAGGCATCCCCGGTTCAGGGTTTAAATGCGAAATATACGGCCCCTAACAGAAAGAGGAAGCTGATCAGGTATTTGGCGTGAAATGGTTCTTTCAGGTAAACAACAGCGAATACGGTAAATACCAGCAGGGTAATGATCTCCTGCGTCACTTTCAACTGGAATCCGTTAAATCCATGGGCGAAACCAGCCCGGTTGGCCGGGATCATGAAACAGTATTCAAAAAATGCAATCGCCCAACCCATCAGAATAGCTTTCCATAATGGCAGACCGGTATTCCGCAGGTGACCGTACCAGGCATAGGTCATGAACATATTGGAAAACAGCAGGAGTACGACGGTCCTCAACATAAAATAACTATTTTAGAGTGGTAGTTTGTCTGCAATATATGCAGACATTCAACAAGAAGATTGCCAGATTGCCAGAAGGATGAAATTTGCACAATAGTTGTGCAGTATACCAATTAAAGCGCAAGAGATGAAGCAATTTCAGGCAATTATACAATTTACGATGGATGAGGATTTTATGACACTGGTTCAGCCGCATCGCACCTATATCAACTACCTTATCAAGAAGAATATCATTGACAGCTATGCAGTGAGCATGGAAAGCATGACCTGTTGGGTTACCCTGAATGCAGCCAGCAAAGCAGAAGCAGATACCTACCTTGCGAAATCGCCTTTGTATAAGTACTGGACCTACCACATTGAGGAATTATTCCTTTTTGATAGCCCGCATTACCGTTTGCCAGCCCTGCAATTAAACTAGGCGAATAAATTTTTTTTTGGCAGAATCGGCACAGCCCCTATTTTTGCACTCCCAATAAACAAGGGAGCATAGCTCAGCTGGTTTAGAGCATCTGCCTTACAAGCAGAGGGTCCGCGGTTCGAACCCGTGTGCTCCCACAGAATAAGTAACCCCCGAATATTTTAGGGGGTTATTTATTTGTACCAGTTCACCTGTTTAGCGCCCTCCGACCTTCAGTCGGAGGGGTCCTCGGTTCGAAGCT
>CAZAOR010000331.1:0-3217 GCA_964486805.1 uncultured Sediminibacterium sp.
ACAATCATATTGTAAAGGTTGGGGGAGAACATCACCCCAATGCATCCGTACGTTTCCGGCTGGGAGATATTGTCACCACCTCCATCAGTTGCGCCAATGGGGAAACTGTGTTTCTTCAGCACGATACCAATTCACCCCGTCCATATTCACTGGGATTCCGGGTGCAGGGAACGGAAGGCTTATGGATGGATGTGAATCAAAGTATTTATATCCAGGATAAGTCTGCCAAAAATGACCAATGGGACGATGCACAGCAATGGCTGGACAAATATGATCATCCGCTCTGGAAAAAATACAGCCAGGATGCCAATGGTGCCGGACATGGCGGCATGGACTTCTTCGTGGTGCATGCATTTATTGAATCCATTAAACGGCAGGCACCCACACCATTGGATGTGTACGATGCCGCAACCTGGAGCGCCATATCTCCCTTGAGTGAAGCATCGGTTGCCCTGGGCAACCAGACTGTGGAATTCCCGGACTTTACTGCCGGACAATGGATGTACCGGAAACCGGTTTTCGCCTTTAATGATGATTATTAATTTCAACAGATGATCCCAAAAGAGGTGTTGAGCGCCTATGGTATTGATGACCGGCAGGCAAGCATTCAGCCAGTAGGGCAGGGGCTTATCAATCATACCTGGCTGGTGAATATTGCCGACCGTGCATGGGTGTTGCAGGAGATCAACCACCAGGTATTTACCGACCCGGGGGCCATTGACCGAAACATCGCAGCGATTGCCCATTATCTGCGGAAACAGGCACCGGGTTATTTCCTTCCGGCGCCCTTGCCTGCCAAAAACGGGCAGACCATGGTTTCAGTGGCATCCCCGGAAAACGGTAACCGCTACTATCGTATCCTGCCTTTTGTGGAAGGATCCCATACCATTACCACCGTTACCAAACCAGAACAGGCATTTGCAGCCGCTGCAGCATTCGGCGGGTTTACAAAATTACTGAGCGGATATCCCGCCGAAAGCCTGGAAATAACCCTGCCCGATTTTCATAATCTCCTGCTCCGGTATGAACAGTTTCAGGCTGCCTGTAAAACGGGTAACCCGGAACGTTACCGGGAAGCATTGCGCTGGATTGATTTCCTGTCCGGGCAAACAGACCTGGTGGAGGAATACAAAGAAATTGTACAACATCCCGATTTCCATATCCGGGTCACACATCATGATACCAAGATCAGCAATGTACTATTTGATGCAGCGGATGAGGTATTATGTGTGATCGATCTGGATACCGTGATGCCCGGATATTTTATCAGCGATGTGGGGGATATGATGCGTACTTATCTGCCTACCGTCAGTGAGGAAGAAAAAGACCTGTCGCGCATACAGGTACGCGAAAGCGTGTATGAAGCAATTGTACACGGTTATGCAAAATCGATGGGAGAGGAGCTAACAGCCGCAGAAAAAGAACATTTCTTCTTTGCCGGCACCAGTATGATCTATATGCAGGCAATCCGATTCCTCACCGATTACCTGGCCGGTGATGTGTATTATGGCCAGCAATATGAAGGACAGAACCTGGTAAGGGCATCGAATCAATGTGTATTGCTGCAGCGACTCTTCAGCTTAACAGATAGACTGACCCGCTGCGGTAACTGATCATTGGGCTAAAAGCGGGTGCTTTTCTTCCCAGGGGGGAAAAAGATCCAGGACTTTTTGAGGTGCATACGTGTACCAGCCATAGCCATCCCGTCGTTCCCGCTCAACTTCTGCCAGGCTATACACATATTTGCTGTCGCGGTTACAGAAAAGCGGCCGGTGTGTAACCGGTTCATAATATCTTGTCCAGATCAATGGGGCATCCCGCTGGTATACTACCCGCTTATCATGCCGGGATACAGTAAAGGAGGTGACCATCACCGGGGCGTCAATGGTTTTTACAACAGTATCATGAATGGCCGAAATACGGAACCAGTTTACAGCATCACGGATGGACTGCTGAACGGCTGCAGAAGGATTGGGCAGGCTCATCAGGAACAGGACAATGCCGGCACTTTCATTGTTACATATAGCGGGCGGCTCAAATTTACGTGCCCAGGCCGGCTGCTCTTTGATTTCATCATACTGCTGACACCAGGCGGTGCGGATCCCATTATCGATCATCTGGGTCCGGAGTACGCAGGCGATCCCTTTTTCATAAGCCCGCAGCAGTTGCTTCCTGAGGGCAGGAGCCAGGAAATCAAATGGGGGTTTGTTTTCTGCTACTTGCTGCAATAAAAGCAGGATGCCCAGCATGGCATCGTCATTGAAGGTGATGTACCGGCTGTAATTATTTTCCAAAGGATAAAACTGCGGCCAGCCGCCATTGGCATATTGCGCAGCCAAAATAAAATGGAATCCTTTGGTAATTGCCTGCTGGTAAATTTGGTGCGGGTAAAGATCATTGGCAGCCGCGAGATAGGCAATCTGCGCATAAGTGGCACCATTATCAAAAGTAGTAGGCGCTGCATCGCGGAACCTCGCAAGGCTGTCTTTCTGCGCAGCAGTCAGGATCGCCTGCATATCATAGTTCTTGGGCCATCCGCCGTTGCGGTTCTGGTACCGGATGATATTATCGGCAATCTGTTGCACGGAATCGGCGGGATATACCGGCCGATCAGGCAGGGCATTGATGATATTATGCTTGTCACGGATATCATACCAGTGATGAGCACCATCCCGGAAATCCGCCAGCGAGGGCAGGGACTGTGCAGGAGATCTCAGCGCAAGACAAGAACCGAACAACCATGCAGCAGGGAGCACTATAGAGCGGATCATGGATGGATATTTTGCAGGTAAAGTTACCTGCCAGGTGCTCGCAAACAGACCGGCCCTATTTTTTTATACCGATCCTCAGGCCTGATTCCCGGAAAATAGCTGTCTTTTACAATTTTGGGGGCAACGGTTTTTCCGGGGGCAGGAAGGATAACACACCACGGGTATGCAGTTTTCGCCGGTAAACTTTATCCCGGCAGGTAACATACAGGATATCAAAGTTCTTTCCCCCGAAACAGAGATTGGAGGGTGCGGCACCCGGCAATGGCAGAATCGCATTCACACGACCTGTCTGGTCTAACACCTGAATGCCCGATCGGGTAGCGACAAAAACCCTGCCGGCCGTATCGCATTTCATACCGTCAGCCCAGGCATTCTCATCCTGGTCTCGTACATGCAGCCAGCCATAACGTTGTTTATGGTGCAGCGTGCCGTCTGCAGCAACGGAA
>CAZAOR010000332.1:0-4064 GCA_964486805.1 uncultured Sediminibacterium sp.
CTCCCGCAGCCGGTGCGCCCAGCGGTTGGCCGCCTCGTTGAGTTCGCCATAGCTCAGCCGCTGGTCTTCATACACCACCGCAATGGCTTCCGGCCGCGCCGCCGCCTGCGCTTCCACCCATTCGTGAATCAGGCGGCCGTCAACCAGATCCCGCTCGTTGGCACCTCCCAGAAGCTGCTGCTGCTGCTCATCGGCGCTGAGCATCGGCAACTTGAACATCGGCACGTCTGGCGTATCCGCGACGGCGCCCAGCACCGCCGACAAATGCCTTCCAAAACGCGCCATCCATCCGGATGAAAACAAGTCGACGTCATACTCGAACTCGATTGCCAGGCCCTTATCACGCTCGCAGGCGGTGACCATCAAGTCGAATTTCGCGGTCGAGTCGTCCGACCGCATCCGCTTGAGCGTGGCCCCCTGCACGTGGATGTCATCGCCATGAGTGGTATCGAGCGCCAGAACGATCTGGACGAGCGGCGAATGTGACGAGCTGCGCGAAGGATTAAGCTGTTCTACCAGTACCTCAAAAGGCACGTCCTGATTGGCCTGGGCATCAAAATTGACCTTTCGATTTCTATCCAGCACCTCCAAAAACGACGGATTGCCCTCCAAGCCGGTTCGCAACACCAGTGTGTTGACAAAAAATCCAACCAACCCCTCTACCTCGCGCTGACGGCGATTGGCAACGGGCGTTCCTATCACGATGTCGCTGCTACCTGAATAACGGGCCAGCACGATCGCCAGCGCGCTATGAAGCACCATGAACAGAGTCGATTTCGAAGCCTGGGCCAAAGCTTTCAGCCTGGCCAGAGACGCCGGTTCAATCCGAATTTCGGTGCGTGCTCCCCTGAAGCGCTGTTGCAGCGGCCGAGGCAAGTCATGCGGCACCGCATGAAGCGTGGGCAAGTCACGAAGCTGGCGTTTCCAAAATTCCACTTGACCCTGTGCGGCATTACTGAGCAGCCACTCCCGCTGCCACAGGGCGTAGTCAGCGTATTCGATCCTCAGTGGCTCCATCAGTGCCGCGCCACCCCTGCGAGCTGCGTCGTAGAACGCCGCGAACTCCCTCGCCAGAATGCCTATGGACCACCCGTCAGAAGCGATGTGATGCATCGTAAAGATGAGCACGCCTTCGTCGACCGACAGGCGCACATATCGGGCCCTCAGCATCACGTCCGCACTGAGATCGAATGCCATGTCCGCATCATCACGCACAACACGCCGCAACTCAGCCGCCCTCCCCTCATTCGACAGGTCAGTAAGATCGGTACGGCCCAGACTGAACTCGAACGATTCCAGCTCACGCTGAAAAGGCCCTTCGTTGTCCTCGTCTACCACCGTGCGAAACGGCGCATGCCGAGCGATCAGGTGTCGAATTGCCTCCTCTGCAGCCTCCTCGTCAAACTGCCCCGTAACATGCATCGGCGACGACATGTGATATTGCCTGCTGCCACGTCCGAATCTGTCCAGGAACCACAAACTGCTCTGGGCGTAGGACAAGGGCACACGCTGCTTGTCGAAACGCGCAGTGAGGGGCGGCAAGCTGGGCTCTTGAAGTGCCTGGGATTGCCGCTGCTTCAGGAACTCGATCAGTTCTCCCTTATTGGCGAGGATCTTTTCCTTCAATTCCTGCGCAAAGGTCGGCGCCGACAATTTGAATCGCAGATCGCCGCGCTCGTAAGACAAAAAGACGCCGGCATCGGCAGCGATTTTCAAGAGATCTGGAATATTCACACCGCCCCCCATAGAACCCAGACATCCGGATTCACGACTCCGGACGACAAACTACCCACGGCTAACTGGAATCGGACAACAACTCACCGATGTCGCGCCTCTATTTGGCGCAACGTCTCCGACACCCAGCCCTGATCCACAATGCTGATGACGGCCCCGGACCCCGAGGCCAGCATCCTGTACGGAAAAAACCCTTCCTGTATCTACTCGCGGCGCAATGCCAACGACGGACTCACACTGGCGGCGCGAAAGGCCAGCACTGAGATCGTGAGCCATGCGGTCGCGGCGGTTAGCAGAGTGGCAGCGAGATAGACCCACACGGTCTGATGAATCCGATCGTTGAAATTGCTCAGCCAATCATCGGTAAAGTAGAACGACGCGGGGAATGCGACCACGGCACTTATTGCAACGAGCACCAGGTATTCCATCGACAGCAGGTTGACCAGCCCCAGACGGGAGGCACCAAGTGTCTTGCGTATCGCCACCTCTTTCGTACGCCGCTGTGTGCTGAACGCACCAAGGCCAAACAACCCAACGCAGGTGAGAAAAACGGCCAAGCACGCAAAAACCACCACCAATTCAATCTGGCGATGTTCATAGCGGTAGATTGCGGCGTAATTGTCCTCTATGCGCCGAATATCAGGATTATGAACGCCGAAGTCCTTGGTCACGATATCCGCAATCTCTGAACGCACCGCAGCGGTATCGCGGCCATCAACCTGAATTTCCAGAGTCGCCTCCGGTGCCCACGAATACCCACAAATGAAGAAAATCGGATACTGCTTCACCTTCACCGATCCCAGTTTCACATCACGGACCACGCCCACCACTGTGACGCTGAAATCATTCGTTTGCCCATCGATACCGAGTCGGAATACTTTTCCGATAGCATCAGCCGGCGAACCAATACCCGCGCTCTTGACCATGGATTCGGTAATCACGATCCCAGCGCTCTCGTTGCCCTGCTCATCCTTGTGATACCAGTCCCCGGAAAATTGCGGCGAAAAGTCCCGGCCGGCGATCAGCTGCAACCCCACCGTATCTATGAAGTGATAGCCCGCCGCCGTGAAGCCGGCTGCACTCTTGCGATCGGGCGAATTGGGATAGATCATGTCGATCACCGAACCCGGCCCCTCGGTGAGCGCCCTATCAAACGGAGCGGCCGAGATCACCCCATTGATGTGTTCGATTTCAGTGATCATTCCGCTGTTGTTCTGATCAAATATCACCTCAGGCTTGAGCCCCCTTACCTCCAACCGCTGCGACTTCGCATAGCCGACTGGCAAGGCTCCGAGGAAGGCGATCTGCTGATAGATCACGATGGAGCCGATGATCAGGCAAATTGCGAACACCGACTGCAGTGTCAGCAACCCTTTTCGCACCAGGATTGCAGTGCTTCCCCTGCTGAGATCGCCGCTCAATACGCGCTTGGCATTGAAGGAGGAGATGAACAAGGCCGGATACAGACCGGCCAACACCCCGACAATGAGCGTCAGTGCCACCAGATCCAGTCCGAGCGTCCCTCGGTAAGTCACGGTCAATGGGGTCTCCACCAAGACTGAAAACCAAGGCAGAACCAGCCTGACCACAATGGCTGCGAACACGGCGGCAACGGCAGCTATCGATGTTGATTCGGCCAGGAACTGAACGACCAATTGCAACCTCGATGCGCCTAGCGCCTTGCGTACACCCACTTCCTTGGCTCGCTTTGCCGCCTGCGCAGTGCTCATACTGACAAAATTGAAGCCGGCAATAACAACAAGCACCAAACTGAGCGCGATACAGATCAGAACGGTACTTTCATTGTTGTTCGCCTTCAGGTGAATCTGTCTGACCGGCAACAGGCCGATCTGCCACGGCTGATCCGAACGCGCGTTGAGCTCCGTTTTTACTCTATCGGCCAATGCAGCGAGGTCGCTGTGCTCGGCCAGCCGCACATAGGTCGCTCCCCAGAACTGATCAGGATCGCGGGAACGGTCCGCATGGGTCAGCGCGCTGAATGTGTACTGGGTATTGGCAGGAAGGTCCTCAAACGTCGCCGCCACGTTCCATTTTCCAACACTATTCGTTATTGCTTGCCCCACCACGTCGATCTTCCCGAACAAGCGCATGGCCTGACTGCGCGAAAGCGCAATCTGCCCGGGAGAGTTGAGGGCCTGGTCCAGTGATCCATCGATCACTTTGATGTTGACGAATTCGCGGATATTCGGCGTGGCCGCGAATACGTTATTGATGCGGAAATACTCCCCGTTGATCTTGACCTCGGCGCCATTGCCTCGAGTCAGGGGAAACAGACTGAAGAGCCCCTTCACCTCCGGCATCTTTTCGGC
>CAZAOR010000333.1:0-3326 GCA_964486805.1 uncultured Sediminibacterium sp.
AGGAAGTTTTATATAGATGAAGTCTACCTCTTCCTCACAACACGCATCATCTTCCCGCTGGTAGGGCAACCTATTGCCTGGATCGACCGGAATATTGTGGATGGGTGCATGAATGCTATCGCCAGGCTAACGGCAAGGATCGCTTCCCTGATCAAAGGTATGCAGTCGGGTAGGGTGCAGGGATACGCCCTTTGGTTTTTTGGCGGTGTGCTGGTGTTGACATTTTTATTTGTGTACCTCTGGAAATAAACCTTGTATGCAACTGAGCCTACTGATATGGATTCCTTTACTGACAGCCCTGATCCTGCTATGGGTGCCTCCGGCAAAAGCCCGCTTGGTTGCTTGTTTGGGTGCTGCCGTACAGTTGGTAACGGGTATGGTATTGCTTGTTGTTTTTTTACAGGCCCGGTCTGCCGGCAATAACAGCCAGATGCTGTTTGAATCCCGGGCATCCTGGTTTACCCAGCTATCCGTGCAGTTTCATTTCGGGGTAGATGGAACGGCAGTGGCCATGATCCTGTTAACGGCCCTGGTAGTGCTCTCGGGCATCCTCGTTTCCTGGACTGAAAAGCGGTTGCAAAAAGAATTTTTCTTTCTCCTCACTTTACTGAGTATGGGGGCTTATGGCTTTTTTATCTCCCTCAACCTGTTTAGTTTTTTCTTTTTCCTCGAAATCGCTGTCATCCCCAAATTTCTGCTGATCGGTATCTGGGGCAGTGGCCGAAAGGAATACAGCGCCATGAAACTCGCATTGATGCTGATGGCCGGCTCTGCCCTGGTATTTCTGGGACTGGTGGGGGTGTATTATCATAGTTCCGGTTCATTTGATATGCTGCAGATACAATCGCAGGCGCTGCCGCCTGCCATCCAACGGCAGGTATTCCCATTCCTGTTTTTGGGCTTTGGCATATTTGCTGCTATTTTTCCTTTCCATACCTGGGTGCCTGACGGGCATGCCTCCGCACCTACTGCCGCTTCCATGTTCCTGGCGGGTATTTCCATGAAATTGGGCGGATATGGTTGCCTGCGGGTGGCTACCATGCTGATGCCGGATGCTGCGCAAGCATATTCCTGGATCATCGTACTCTTATCCACGATCGCAATTGTATACGGGGCTTTTGCCACTATGATGCAAAAGGATCTGAAATATATCAATGCTTATTCTTCGGTCAGTCACTGTGGTTTTGTACTGCTGGGTATCGGTATGATGACGCCCGCTTCGATAAACGGAGCCGTATTGCAAATGATCTCACACGGCCTGATGACAGCGCTGTTCTTCGCAGCGATTGGCATGATCTACAGCCGGACCCATACACGCATGACCGCTGAACTGGGCGGCTTATTAAAAGTCATGCCCTTCGCATCTACGGTTTTTGTGCTGGCGGGTTTATGTTCCCTGGGACTGCCGGGACTCAGCGGTTTTGTAGCAGAGATGACTGTTTTTATGGGTGCCTGGCAAAGACCGGAAATGGGATATCACCTGGCAACCATTCTTTCCTGTGCATCGATTGTGATCACTGCGGTGTACATACTCAGGGCTGCCGGTAAAGTGATCATGGGACCGATCCAGGAGCAATATCTTTCCTTGCCTGATGCATATTGGTATGAAAGAACGGCCGCCATCCTGCTGATAGCAGCGATACTCGTGATGGGATTAGCGCCTTTCTGGATACAGGATATCATCGGCAACGGACTGGCCCAGACCAGTATAACTGTATTACCCAAATAATCATGCAGATGCTGAAACAGATCGTCATATTGCTGCAACAGGAATTACTGGTTACCGGTATCCTTCTTTTGCTTTTGCTGTTGAAACTGGGTAAGGACCGTAAACCGGAGACACTGCTGACCTGGATCAATATTTTATTATTGCTGAACCTTATTGCAGGAATATTGCCGCACAAGGAAGGTATTTTATTCGGCGATGGATTTCATACCAATCCCCTCACGGTGCTGGAGAAAAATATACTTAATCTGGGAATCTGGCTGGTTTCTTTATTATCCTACAATTGGCTTCGTCAACATAAACACCTGCTGGAATGGTATATGCTGATGGTGTCCACCCTGCTTGGGATGTATCTGATGATTTCAGCGGGTAACCTGCTGTTGTTTTACCTGGGGCTGGAATTGTCGACAATACCGCTGGCTGCGGCCGTAAATTTTGATCTGTCCCGACGCAGGTCTTCGGAAGCGGCCATGAAAATGATCATATCCTCCGCTTTTTCCTCCGGATTACTGCTGCTCGGCATCTCCTGGATTTACGGCTCCTGCGGAACACTGGTCATACAGGCGATACCGGCTCATTTTACCGGAAGCCCCTTGCAACTGTTTGCCGGTGTGCTTCTGGTATCCGGCTTTGCCTTTAAAATATCGGCCGTTCCTTTTCATCTCTGGACAGCAGATGTATATGAAGGCGCACCTGTTCCCGTAACCGCCTATTTGTCGGTTGTTTCCAAGGCCGCCGTCCTCTTTGCCATGATGCAGGTATTATATCGGGTATTCGCATTTCAACCTGGTTTCCGGCAATCGGTGGCTGTTACTTTGTCAATAGCCAGTATTCTGATTGGGAATCTCTTCGCCTTGCGACAGGATAATATCAAGCGGTTTCTCGCATTCTCAACCGTAACACAGGTTGGATTTATGTTACTGGCGTTTGCTGCCGGCACCCAGGCAGGTCAAACGGCTGTTATTTATTTCCTGCTGGTATACCTTTTCTCCAATCTGGGGGCTTTTGCCGTCGTGTCAGTAGTGAGTTCAGCCACCGGAAAAGAAAATATAGCGGACTACAAAGGATTTTACCAGCAGAATAAGCAATTATCCTGGATACTCAGTATTGCCTTGTTCTCTCTGGCGGGTATACCACCGGCAGCTGGTTTTTTCGGGAAGTTTTTTCTCCTGATGGCAGGGGCAGGGAAGGGAATGTTTTGGGCGATTGCAATCGCAGCACTCAATATGGTGATCTCTTTCTATTATTACCTGCGTGTGGTCAAAGCGATATTCATGGACCAGGATGGGGTACCCCTGGATCCGGTGACGGTATCGCGCCACAGCCGCCTTGCCATGTGGATCTGTATGGGAGGTGTATTGCTGGCAGGCGTATTCAGCCAGGTATATGATTATATTTATGCAGTAGTGAATGGGCAATAATGAAAATCGGAGTGGTTGCGAAGACCCCCGACATGCCACTTTAGCGGAATCGTCGAGGGTCAATAGTCCATGAATTAAAAATATCGAAATGATTGGGCTTACAATCGGGAATCGCCTGTTTTATTGATGGATGATTGGCCTGTTCCTATTTCAGTCACCAGGAAAAACGAAGTGGTTTG
>CAZAOR010000334.1:0-6899 GCA_964486805.1 uncultured Sediminibacterium sp.
ATAAGATAGCGGCTATTATTTCGGATATGCAATTATAATACATACCGTTGCGGTAAAAGCTGTGGGAAAAACGCCCGCAGTTTTTTTCTTTGCACACCCTTTCGACCCGGGCGGCTTCTCAGTATATTCGTTGTGTTATGAGAAAGTTCGAGGATACCTACCGGCACAAAGGACTTCGCAAACAATTGGTACAATTGCTGCGCGACAAAGGCATCACTGATGAGGCTGTCCTGGAAGCGATCAATACCATCCCCCGGCATTATTTCCTCGATTCTGCCTTTGATAAGATCGCTTATGAAGACCGGGCATTTCCCATCGCGGCAGATCAAACCATCTCCCAGCCCTATACCGTTGCCTATCAGACCCAGTTACTGCAGGTCAAAAGAAATGAAAAAGTGCTGGAAATCGGTACCGGTAGCGTATACCAGACAACCATCCTGGCCGAATTAGGCGCGAGGGTCTATACAATTGAACGGCAGAAAAAATTGTACGACGAACAGCAGCATTATTATTTTCGCAGTAAATACCCCAATATTAAATTCTTTTTCGGGGATGGCTTTGAAGGATTACCCAGTTTCGCTCCTTTCGATAAGGTACTAATCACCGCTGCTGCTCCCTTTATTCCGCCCAAACTCATCGCACAAATGAAACCCGGCGGTAAAATGGTGATACCTGTTGATGAAGGAGAAACCCAACGAATGCTCCGCATCACCAAAATGGAGGACGGCAGTACCCGGGAAGAAGCATTCGAACATTTCTCCTTTGTTCCCATGCTCACCGGTAAAAATCGGTAAAAAAAAATCCGCCCGATGCAAAAGCGGACGGATGATAAAATTTGTCTGATTAGTCAGATTATTGTTGGCCAGCCATCATATCTGTTCCGCCACCGCCCTGATCGGCATGCGGATTCTTGCGTTTAAACAGGTTGGCATCGAACTTACCGAAGCGGTATGCAAAATTAAGACGCAGTATCTGCTGATCACGGGTACGCCAGCTATCCTGTGTGAAATATTGGCTCTCCGAATAGGATTTATACTCCTGGGTACGAAACACATCATTCATGCTGAGGGTAAGGGATCCGCTCTGGCCATTCTTCCAGGTCCAGTCCTTCCGCACGGCCAGGTCAAAGCCGATCCTCGGCAGGTTATAGCCCTGTGAAGTAGATTGGGGACCGCCAAACATCCTTCCGCCGCCACGCTGATCGCCACTGCTTGGGGGGATCACGTTCTTGGCCTGGTAATCACCACTGAACTGAACTGTCCAGCCCTTGGCTACTTTGAAGTTGTTATTCATTTTCGCGAACCAGCTTACCAGTGAATTGCCGATCGCTTCGCCCGGCAGGGTAGCATGGATCTTAGAATCGAAAAGGTTGACGTTCATGGTTAAATCCCACCATTTGAGCGGAGAGAATTTATTGGTCAGCTCCAGTCCGTAGGAATAACTGTAGTCCGCGTTAATATAGGTATTGAAATACGCGCTGTCTCCAGCAGTCAGCCCATTCTCATCGCGATACACATAACGGGTGATCAGATCTGTGGTATGTTTAAAGAAGAGGGTAGCCAGAAAATTGGCGCCATGTTTATAAGCATTGTTATAGGAAATCTCAAAGGAGTTGGTGAACTCAGGTTTCAGTCCGGCATTACCGATATTGATATTCTGCGGATCAGAATAATCAGGGAAAGGCATCAACTGGAAGAAGTTGGGACGATTCACCCGGCGGGAATAATTCAACTGCATATCCTGCTTGTCATCTAATTTATACGTGATGAAAGCGCTTGGGAAAAGGCTCAGCGGGTACTTCACGGAGAAGTTAGCAGAATCCTGTCCTTTCTGGTTCAGCAGGGTACCGGTATAGTTAGAACTTTCGGCTCTTAAACCTAACTGGTAACTCCATTTATTGATTTTGAAACTGTAAGTCGCATAAGCAGCCGATACTGCATCATGAAACTTATACCGGTTGCTGATCAGCGGTACCGGTACATAAGTACCCGTGCCATAGTCATACAGCGACTGATCGCTCAGGTTGGTAAAATCCCGTACCGCCGTCCGCAATCCTGCTTCCAGTTTAGTGGTTTCGGTGATCGGATTTTCATAATCTGTCTGAAGGGTATAATACTTATTCGTTCCGTTCCCGATCGTTTTTTGTAACAAGGCCTGCCCCTTGGTGGTATTATCCGGGTTGTAGGTCTGGGTACTGATATTATTGTTGTTGTCGTTCGTACTGGAATTGTAATTGAAATCAGCCGTCCAGTCATGCCCGTTCTTAGCAAAATTGTGTTTGAAACTCAATTGGGTACCAGCATTATGAAAACTGAATGCACTGTGGGTACCGATCTGGTTATAGGAAGTGTACACACTTTTGACGGTAGAATCCACCCGCTGGGTTTGGTCGTTGTCAAACTGTCCGTGTACCAGGCTGCCGGCTACGGAAAGGGTATTGCGGTTGTCAAGGAAAAAGTCCGCTCCCCCACGCAGGAAACCAAAATAACCATTGTTGATACCATGGGAGGTGTTATTCACAAAACTGGGCGTACTCAAAAAATTGTTCCGTTCAGTAGCACCGTCCGAGATGGATTTCCGCTGGTTATAGTTACCGCTCAGGAATATATTCACTTTATTCTGGCGCATATTCAGATCGCCGCCCAGGTTGATCTTACCGCGGGCATCCACACCGGTACGAATACCGCCATTATAGCCCACTTTCTTGTTCTTCTTCAGTACGATATTCAGGATACCGCCGCCTCCGCCGGAGGCATCATACTTGGCCGAAGGGTTGGTGATCAGCTCTACTTTATCGATGATATCGGCCGGGATCTGGTCCAGGGTCAGGGTAGTGGGTCTGTCGTCAATAAAAATGGTCGGTGTAGCATTACGCATGGTCACATTCCCGTCAATATCCACATTTAAGGATGGGATCTGCTTCATGATCTCAGTAGCCGTTTGGCCCGTACTGGCCAGGTTCTTGTCTACGTTGAATATTTTACGGTCAATACCCAGTTCAAACTGTTGTTTAACCGAAGAAGTAACGGTTACATTCCCCAGGTTGGTGGCATCTTCCTCCAGCTTGATATTGCCGAGGTCTTTATCAACCATGCCCAGTAACTGAGACCCGCCACCGCCTCCAGCCTGCTGACCAGCGCCGGCCTGGGCACCCGGGTTAACGCCGCCCTGGGGCATTTTCAGGTCAAAAGCAATCTGTTTTTCCAGCGATTTATAACCGATTGCACTGATTTCCAGTTTGAATTTGCCCACGATCGGCAGGTTCTCAATACTGAAATCCCCGTTGGCTTTTGTAATCTGGGTACTGAGGATGGTTTCTGTCATTTTCTTAGTAGCCGGGTCGAATTTGTTGCCAAGCAACTGGATAGTTACCGCTTCAATGCCCTTATTGGCCTTGTCCACGATTTTGCCATAAAAACGTCCGATCGCAAGATTCTGGGCACTCATGCCGCCCCCTTGTCTGCCACCCGCAGGCACCTGGCCAAAACCGAACAAACTGCTGCAAAGGGCTAAGACTGTTAAAATTTTTCTCATATATATGCTTCAAATATTGGTGCAAAGTTGCAACGCTGATACAGGAACCCGGCTTTTCATTACATCAGCGGTAATATGGCAAACCTGAATGGATAAAGACGGCTGAACCGGCAGGGAGTGGCCGTTTTTTATCGGTGACTACCCCAGCCAGGTCATAAAAATCTGCAGAAGGCCGATTAAAAATCCCAAAACACCCCCGATAATCTCTACAAACCGGAATTCTTTGGCCATGATCGAAACCAGCACCTGTTCTAGTTTGTCGGAAGAAAAACCGGCTACTTTCTGTATAACGATCTGTTCCAGGTCCAGGTCTTTTTGCAGGTGACCCATGTAACGCTGCATGATGAGCGGGAAAAGTGATTCTAACTCCTTCAGAAACACGGATTTAAGCTCCTGAATGGTCTTTTCGCCGATAAACATGCTGATAACAGGCATCTGTTCGGCCAGTTTAACGCGCAGAAATTTGTCAATATGCTCCTCGACCAGGGGCATCAGTTGCTGCAGGTTATCGGGGTGGGTAATTTTGGCGGCGATATCATCAAAGGAAAGCAGTTCGGCACTGACCAATTTCCCCAGTTTTTCAGCAAACTGCCGCTGCCTTTTCGGGAAAATACCCTGCAGGGTAAAACCCAGAAAACGTCGGGGCTCACGGGGGTGAAACAGCATTTTGATCGCAATCCAGTTGGTGAACCAACCGATAAAAGCGGAGATGAGGGGGATTAGCAAAAGACCTACATGCATCTTGGTACAATTAAAAACCTATAAGGAAGCCTTATAGGTTTTGGTGGGAGAACAATGGGTCTCGAACCCACGACCTTCAGTGCCACAAACTGACGCTCTAACCAACTGAGCTATGCTCTCCGTTTCGGTCGGCAAAGATAAGAGAAATCAGATTTCCGCAAAAACCAAAATCCACTTGAAAACCCGTTCAAACCTTTGTTAATTGAGAGGAATGGTAACCCGGTACCCGGTTTTTCAGTTACTTTTGAAACCTGACATGCAAAAATTTACCCGATTTATGAAGAGCAGAAAGGGCCTGATCCTGACCGCCATTATTTTGTTTGGCGGCCTTTTTTTCGCGTTCCGGAATACCGTTCTCGGCAAATCCGATATCCTGATGACCCGGCAGCAGCAATTGCTGGCAGCCGTTGGCAGTGTGCTCGAACAGCAGCATTATAGTCCCAAAATCATCAATGATGAATTTTCCCGGAAAATATTCGCCAAATACCTCGATGAACTGGATGGCGATAAGTCTCTTTTTCTGCAGAGCGATGTAGACAGTCTGAAGAAATACGAGAATACCATTGACGACGAGATACATGGCCAGTTGGCGATCCGGTTTGTGCCGGCTGTGAGCAAACTCTACGATAAACAGATAGACGATGTTACCCGTATCTACCGGGAGATACTTTCCCATCCCTTTGATTTTACCAAAGAGGAATCGGTGGTATTGGATGGCGACAAACTGGATTATGTGAATTCAGAAGCCGCATTGGCAGAGCGCTGGCGGAAAAAGCTCAAGTATATGACACTTGACCGCTATGCCGACCAGATCAAGGAAAGAGAAGCCAATAAAGGCAAGAAGGATTATGAAGTGAAGGCGGATTCCACCCTGGAGCGGGAGGCCAGGGAAAAAGTGCTGAAACTCATGAATGATAATTATGAGCATATCCGCAAAACATTCAATGATGAACAGCGTTTTGGCTCTTTCCTGAATGTGATCACCAATATGATGGATCCGCACAGCGATTATTTTCCGCCGGTAGAGAAAAGAAGTTTTGATGAACAGATGAGCGGCAAATTCTATGGCATTGGTGCAACGCTTGCCAAAGATGATTATGGTATCAAGATTTCCAGTATTGTGACTGGCGGTGCCGCCTGGAAATCCGGGGAGATTGTGGTAGGGGACGTGATTACCAAAGTGGCACAGGGTGCCGATAAGCCGGTGGATGTGGCCGGTTTTGAAACCCAGGATGCTGTGAAACTGATCCGGGGAGGGAAGGGTACCGAAGTAAGGCTGACAATCAAAAAGCAGGATGGCAGTATCAAAGTCGTGAGTATGATACGGGAAGAAGTGGTACAGGATGAACTATATGCCCGCAGTGCCGTCTTCCAGAATGGCAATAAAAAGATCGGTTATATCATGCTGCCTTCCTTTTACGCGGATTTCAATGATGCGGAAGGACACCGTTGTTCGGAAGATGTAGCAAAAGAAGTAGAGAAACTGAAAGCCGCACAGGTAAATGGAATTGTAATAGATATCCGCACCAATGGCGGCGGCTCTTTATATGAGGTCGTGAAAATGGTTGGCCTGTTCATCAAAACGGGACCGGTTGTGCAGGTGCGTGAAAGGGATGGCAGTGTGGACCAGCGCACCTGGCAGGACAATGATCCGTCTGTTTTATACGATGGCCCGCTCGCAGTGATGGTCAATGAATTCAGTGCCTCGGCCAGTGAGATATTCGCTGCCGCTATCCAGGATTACAAACGGGGAGTCATCATCGGAAGCTCCAGCACCTATGGAAAAGGTACGGTGCAACGCCAGATCAATTTCGGCAGGAGGGACCCGGTTACAAACTTGCCCGATATGGGCGCTATGACCCTTACTTTCCAGAAATTCTATCGCATCAACGGCGGTTCTACCCAGTTGAAAGGAGTACAGCCGGACGTGGTTGTTCCGGACCCATACGAATATATCAAAGGACGGGAAAAGGATAACCCCGAAGCCTTGCCCTGGGACAATATTCCGGCAGAAACTTATGCCACCTGGACCGGTACGAACAATTACGCCACAGTGATCGCAAAAGAAAAAACAAAGATCAGCCAGTCGCCGGGACTTCGTATCCTGAGTGAGAACCTGAAATGGCTGGCAAGCAATGCAGAACAGCCCGTGCCGCTGAAACTGGACACCTACCAGGCCTTGCAGAAAAGGGTATTGTCAACCGTGGAACAGGACAATAATATCCTGAAAGTGGTCAACACCCTGCCGGTATCTGTTACCAAGGAAGATTACGATAAATATTATAACAATCCTGACAAACCCAAGGGGGAGCGTTACCAGGCCTGGCTGAAAGCCCTGAATAAGGATATGTATATTGATGAAACAGTAAAAATGGTTGGCGAGATGTCGGGTATCCCGGTAGAAACGGTGCGGAAATAATTACCGGTGTTTATTGGTGTCATTGTTGTAAACTGATCTAATCTGCCTGCTATGCAATCTGAGAAAAAATGGTTTGCCCTGTACACAAAACCCCGCTGGGAAAAAAAGATCCACAGTGTTTTATTGGATAAGGGCATTGAAAGCTGGTGCCCCCTGCAGAAAGCGGAACGCCAATGGAGCGACCGGAAAAAAATAATTGAACAAC
>CAZAOR010000335.1:0-5043 GCA_964486805.1 uncultured Sediminibacterium sp.
GGTGATCGGAAGCGCTGCGTTTTATTACTATGCCAAAAAGAACCGGCCACAATGGTATAAAGGTAGGGAGAGTTGCGGGAATGTTGTGATAGAAAACGGGGTGGAGATCGGAGCTGGCTGTACCATTGACCGGGGAGTTACTGCCACCACCCTGATTGGTGCGGGTACCAAAATGGACAATATGGTGCATGTCGGACATGATGTGCAGGTTGGAAAAAATTGCCTGTTTGCTGCGCAGGTAGGTATTGGTGGCGGTACTATCATTGAAGATGGTGTAATCCTGTGGGGCCAGGTAGGCGTCAGTAAAACCCTGACCATTGGTGCCAATGCAGTAGTGCTTGCACAAAGCGGCGTACCCAGTTCACTCGCCGGCGGTAAAACTTATTTCGGTTATCCTGCCGAAGAAGCCGGTATCAAAAGAAGAGAACTGGTATGGGTAAAGAGAATTCCTGAACTCTGGAAAAAAGTGATGAGCTGATCCAGCTTTAGCGTAATCTTTCTTGCAGTGCATTACAGATGACCGGAATTGCTGACCGGATCGGTGTATAAGAAAACCCGGGTATGGCCCGGAGCAACCGGCTATTATCGAATGATACCTGCGCCAGGGCCGTTGCCGCTGTTTCCCTGGTCAGCATCGGATCCTTTCCCGTGAACAGGGATAGAAATGCCTCCCATCGCCATACCAGTGCCGCCATCAGTGGGGTTATCTTCCGATGGGGTTTCTGCTTCCCGAATGCTGCTGCAATCAGGTTAAACACTTCACGGTAAGCCATATTCTCTCCGGATAAAATAAACCGTTCCGCCGAGATATCGGAATCCATCAGGGCCATCATCGCCCGCACCACATCCATGACATATACAAACCCGCCGGAACCCTCCGTGTACCAGGGAAATTCCTTGTACGCCGAATGGAATATTTCAGAAGATCCTTTCTCCCAATCCCCTGCTCCTAAAATAATCACGGGGTTCACGATCACCGCATTTAAGCCCTCGCCGATACCTCGCCATACTTCCAGTTCACCCAGGTATTTTGTTTTGCCATACTCACTGTTACTGGTTTCCTCCGACCATTTCATGTCTTCCGTGATTACCTGACCTTCGCGTATCCGGCCCAATGCAGCAACAGAACTTACATGTACCAGTTTCCTGATGCCGGCATCCAGGCAGGCATTTACCACCTGGGCTGTACCGGTCACATTCACCCGGTGCATCTGTCTTTTTCGTTTGGGATGAAAGGATACGGTTGCTGCACAGTGGTACACTTCCGTAGCATCCTGCAGCACATCGTCCAGGATACCGACATCCAATATATCAGCCTGCACCCATTCTACAGATCCGGACATGGCTTGTGCGGGCTTGCTGTTGTGATACAAAGCACGCACCTGTTTCCCGCAACGAGCCAGTTCAGCAGTGAGGTGACTGCCAACCAGTCCGCCGGCTCCGGTTACTACGATCATGGGATTTGTTTGCGCGAAGATAAGGCAGTTGTTTACGCAGCTCTTTTTTCTGTGCAACGCGCACAGGTGCCGCTTACCACCAGGTCGGTTTGAGCTGCTTCGAATCCTTTGGGCAAGTCGACTGCCGGCACCGTTACATGATCCAGGCAATACGTGGTGCCACAGTCATCACACAGAAAATGTACATGGTTATCGTGGTGATGCCCTGCTGAACAATCGTCCTTGCAAAGCGCATATAAAACGGCATTATCAGCCGTAGGAATGGTATGAATGATCCCCTTGTCCACAAAGGTCTGCAGGGTGCGGTAAATCGTTACCCGGTCAAATTCGGTGCCGCTCTGGTGTTCAATATCTGAATGTGCCAGCGCCCCCTTTGATTTCAGGAACATCTCCAGTATCTTCTTCCGGCTGTCGGTAATACTCAACTGATTTTTCCTGAGCGTTTCTATAATACTGTGTCGCATAGCCCTGTATTATGGATTATTACTGAAGATGCCATTCACAAAATGCCCGGCCGATTTCTCCGTCAGAAGAGAACGGATATCTTTTTTCAGGCGATCCAGCTCTTCCTGTTTAAGCCCGTCGTACACCTGGCCGCGTACCCGGCCGGATTTGTCTACCAGGGCAAAGAACTGGGTATGAATAAACTGGTCTTCAATTTTTTCAAGATTATTTTTCGGGTCATCCAGCAGGTAGGCACTGCGAGCAATCTGGTACAGGCTGTCTTTCCGTCCTGTCAGGAATACCCATTTGTGCGTGTCTACCTGCAAAGAGTCGGCATACACTTTCAACCTGGGCACAGAATCTGTTTCCGGGTTACAGGTATGCGAAACGATTTCAAAGTCCGGCTCATTGCGGAAAGCTTCATAAATCGTTTTCATATTGGTATTCATCTTGGGGCAGATGCCTTTGCAGGTTGTAAAGAAATATTCCACCACACTTACTTTGCCCAGCATATCCTGGTCGGTAAACGGTGTACCATCCTGCGTAGTGAAACGGAAAGGTTTAAGGTAACTGATTACCGGCAATTTTGTCTTCCAGTTATCCGTGCCCCGGAACAGGAAATAATAAAAACCGCCCACCAGCAACACAAAAAACAACAGGTACCAGAGAAATTTTGACCGTTTCATAACCACCCTTTCATTTGACTGCAAAATTACACCTTATTGAGCAAGCCGCCCGGGAGGCCGAACGGTACAAAATTTTTTTGCAACATAGTTGCATATTAATTACCTTTGCAGCATGCGCTGGAAAATAAACTGGGATGCACTGGGTGTAACGGCTTCTGTAGCCTGCGCCATCCATTGTGCAATATTGCCGCTCTTTCTCAGCAGTTTACCACTATTCGGAGTGAATGTCATCGAAAACTCTGCTTTTGAATATGGTATGATCCTGCTCGCTTTTTGTATCGGTGCCTATTCGCTCTACCATGGACATAACCGGCACCACCATAGCTGGCTGCCCCTGATCCTTTTTGCCCTGGGGATTGTGTTCCTTCTCCTGAAAATGCAATGGCATGCCTGGCGTTTATGGCTGCTGATACCCGCTGTGACTGCTATTGTTGCCGCTCACTGGCTGAACTTCAGGCTATGCCGGCATCATGACCATGCCCATGCGGATGATTGTGACCATTGAGGAAAGTGAGGTTTACAGGACGAAAGGTCACAAGCTTACCCGGTCCGGTACTTCGCAATTACACACTGTAGCGCATCCCCCCGCCTTTTTCATCTTTTAACTGTATGCCCAATGCGGCAAGCCGGTCCCGGATACGGTCGCTGGTCATAAAATCTTTTTTGCTGCGGGCATCTTTCCGGATGTCCATCAGTAATTGCATCACGCCATCGAATCTTGCATTTTCCCCGGGATGTCCGGTCTGCAAGCCAAAAATGTCTTTCACAAATAAGGTCACCTGTGTTGTCAGCATCTGCAGGGTATCGGTTTTCAGTGCTTCCGGATCAATATGTCCATCCTTGAGGGAATTAATCACCGGTACCAGTTCAAACAGGTTTGCCAATACCTTTGCCGTATTCAGGTCATCATCCATAAAGCCGGGCAATTCCCCAAGCAGTTTCTGCACTTTGGCATCCAGTTCCGCATCTTTTGGCTGGTTTCCGCCCGTAAGCTGTTTTTGTGATGCCAGCCATTCCTGCGCTTCCAACAAACGTTTCAGTGCTTTCTCTGCGGCCTGTAATGCCTCATTACTGAAATCCAGGGTACCGCGGTACTGGCTCTGCAGGATGAAAAAGCGAATGGTCATCGGATGATAGGGCTGCGACAGCAAGGGGTGATTCCCGCTGAACAGTTCGCTCAGTTTGATCACGTTGTTGTAGCTTTTGCCCATTTTGCGTCCGTTGATCGTGATCATGTTATTATGCACCCAGTAACGGGCCGGCATTTTATGATGAACCACCGTACTCTGCGCGATCTCACACTCATGGTGCGGGAATTGCAGGTCCATCCCGCCACCATGGATATCAAATACCTCACCCAAGTACTTACTGCTCATAGCGGAACATTCAATATGCCATCCGGGGAATCCTTCTCCCCAGGGGCTTTGCCAGCGCATAATGTGTTCCGGCGGGGCTTTTTTCCACAAGGCAAAATCATTGGCATTCCTCTTTTCTTCCTGGTTTTCCAGTTCCCGGCTATTGCCGATCTGTTCTTCCAGCACCCGGCCGCTCAGAATGCCATAGGGCTGTCCTTTTGCTGAAAAATCCCGGTTGTATTTCGCAACATCAAAATAAACGGAGCCGTTTACGGTATAAGCATAACCATCCGACAGGATCTTTTTGATCATTTCGATCTGTTCCACGATATGTCCGGTCGCGGTGGGTTCGATACTGGGCGGCAGGTTATTCATTTTTTCCATGGCCCAATGGAACAGGTTGGTGTATTTCTGCACCAGTTCCATCGGCTCCAGTTTCTCCAGCACGGCTTTCTTGCTGATCTTATCTTCCGCCTCACGTCCCTCTTCTTCAAAATGTCCCGCATCCGTCAGGTTACGTACATAGCGAACCTTGTAGCCCAGGTGCTGTAAGTAACGCAGGAGGATATCAAAAGTCACGTAAGGCCGTGCATGTCCGAGATGGCTTTCACCACTCACGGTAGGTCCGCAAACATACATGCCGACATAAGGTGGGTTAATAGGAACAAATACTTCTTTCTGGCGCGTCAGTGAATTATATAGATAAAGTGACATGGTAATGGGTTAAGGAATGACTGTTGGCAAATAATTGCTTACCGGCGACCCGGTTGAGAGTCAGCAACAACAACAAACAAGATGGAGAACGGCGCTCATGGAAGCACGAAGATATTTATTTTTTTAAAACCAGATCACATACCTGCATATAATGGTCACTGAGGTTTTCATCAACCCGGTCAAACTGCAGCACCTCAAAATGAAGGTCGGGTAATATATAGTCGATCCGAAGTGTCGGAGCCAGGGATACAAAACTCCTGCCGATACCGAATCCCTTTTGCAGAAATGCGTCCTGCCACCCGCCACGGATATGAAAATAGGTGTACGAATTGGGAACATCATTGAAATCACCACACAGGATGCTGGGGTGCGGACTTATCCGTAGTG
>CAZAOR010000336.1:0-3430 GCA_964486805.1 uncultured Sediminibacterium sp.
AATGATTTTATGCAGTGTCAGCTACATGTCGTCAACTGATTCTATTCAACGTGCCTAGGACGCACGACGGTTATTCCACGCACCCGGTATTCGGGCCTCGATTCCCGGGGCGGTTGGAGGAGGTTAATACTCAAGAACGGGTAATGGCTCGGATGATCCCCGCGTTATATGCATCCATTGTATGTGGTCACTTATTCTCGCGCGCATGGTATGTTACTGATCGATCTTACCAGAAACGACACATGACCTGGACGGCCGCTCACGCGACAAAGTGATGGATCACTTTGTTTGTGAAGACCGACCGAGATCCAGCTACGGATGACTTCCTTTTGGAAGGATGAGATATTATGGTTGTTGTGGGGGTCAACATTATATGGGTGCTCAAGGGTGCGCGTTGTCGCTCGCTCATTCGCCATTGCTATCCAGAATATTTAGATTATCTTGTGTCGGCAGCAACGTGTGAGACCATCCACTCACTGTTGTCATCTTTCTTCATTCCCGAGGACGAGGATGTTGGTTTTATAACGTGGATAAAGTGGGTGGTAGGTAACAGGAAGTTGAGAGAGGACATGCGGAATTAGCGAGGACCTTGGGAGAGGATGGTGGAAACAAGACAGGATGTGAGTATACTATGATAATATATACATGCCGCGCTCCTTGATCTAATCTCTTGTTGTTTGTAATTTGAGTGTGGTATTAGGTTTATAATTTATGGACCCAAGGATCTGAATGCGGATTTGACGACCCGTGCTGTTCGTCCTGTAAACAAGTGAAGGTGGATCGGCTAGCACCCTACTGGTATATATACCCGGGTAGCCCCAGGTCATCCGTACTTATATACAGTAGAAGTTTGCTCCTTTTTAATCCTTTCTCAAGCTAGCAGTCGTCATACACTGTGTGTGCATATGGTATCTGAGATAGAACGAATAGTACAGGCATGTGGATACATGTGTCCACATCAGCAACATTTTGCTCTCTCTCTTCACCCTGATTTGCCCGCCACTCACTGGAAACCTAGAAACAAAGATAGCTAGTTTTCCTTCAACGCAAAGCAAGCCACCTGCACCAAGTCGTTATTAAGAATTATGACTTCATCGCGGGGTTCGTTCAGGAATATGACATGAAACAAATTTGCAATATCTTGGGACGTGTTTGATGTTAACCTTGCAGCAAGCATTGCAAATGCGGAGTCTTACCTGGGTGTTTTCTGTGGGGTCGCGTACTTCGGAAGTCGAGGATGATGTAGCCAGCCATTTCGGCTGAAAGTACCCATGCCCCATAAGCACCACTAGCAAGAAAACGGGAAGCATGCTCTTGTAAATTACTGCCGTCACGAAGGAGTTCGATTCCCCATTTCTTGGAAGGAATGAAGAAATCGATGTAACCTTGACGAGCCGCTTGAGCAGAAGTAAACTCCGGGGAGATGCGAACATCGCCACCAGTACACTCGAACATTGCGCGATAAAATTCGTCCTGGTAGGCGGCCTCAGGAGGTCGAAAGTGACCCGCTGGCCCGGCTCGGCGAAGGGTTCTAGACAGCTGCGAGGGCTTGAATTTCTTTATGACTTGAACGGACATTTCGAAGGGAGTCGCATATGGGATAGTGGCATCACGTGGCGATAACTTCCACTCAAAATAGAAATGGTGAAGCGGCGAGGGGAGGACATAAAAAACTTCTGCTGGCTTTTCCTCGGTGACAAAGGCGACGGAATATATCCAACCTTGAGAGTGACAGGATTGTACTATCGGGTCAGCATCAGCGGCCGCGATGCAACCACATTGTAGTAACTTCCGAAGTACGTTGGCGACTTCAGGCCTGTGGAGATCATCTCCCGGCAACCCTCGCGTCCAACCTCGTGGCCGACCGAGCTCGCGAAAGAAGGTGTTGGAAGGCATTGAAGTACGAATATGTTCGAGCGTTAGCACCTTGCCCTCACGATATGCCACAGCCGCCTACATATCAAAGATTCAGCAAGAAGCCTGGGAGGAATTTATCAAAACTCGCCTCGCCCGCAAGAACCTCCAAGATATCCGCCACTGCACCTGCATGTCCGCCGGTCAACTTATAAATCTCATCCTGTGCGTCGATATCCAACGGCATTTCGCGCGCGCGTTGGATAACTTGGCCGAATTCTTCGCGAGTGAATAGGAGTCCTACAGAACCAAATTGATCGGGCTCATCCGTACTAGGCAATAAAGAGATGCGGGCGTGAGCATCAAGTACCATTGGGGTTCCGCTGTCGTATTCAAGTGGATGAGATGTCGGACTCCCATAAGCGCAAAAGAGGATAAGGTGCAAGTCATGCATGCCAGGAATAGACTTGAAGAGCGTTTCCCATAGTGATGTGTCCCAGTACGTGTCTTGGCCGTTGTCGAAGAGGATATACTTCTCGGTAGAATCGGGAGGAAGTCCTGACATCAAGCGTACTATCCTATCGTTGATGGCAAGATTGCTCCATTTCCTGGGCCATGCGTCCACGATTTTCACCGAAGCTGAGCGACTTCGGGTGAGGATGAATTTGTGCAGAAGCAGCATGAGCGTCGTCTTTCCGCTGGCAGGCGTACCCCGCACCTAGAACGTTATCAACATCTGACAGTATGATAACCGACTGGATTCGCATACTTGAAGGAGTTTATAATGCTTGAGCTTCTCGTAGATAACGCTGACAGTGTTATTACGCGGACTCCATCCTGAGTCGGTAAATACGCTCTCCTCCCTGCGTCGACGTGAGCATTGTCTACTTTCCGCAGGATTGCCACTTACGACGATTTTCCTGTGCAGAGGATATTGCAGACCGCAGACAGACAACGTGGAACCCACGGGCAGGATGAGTGATAAGAACGTGTATAATATCCGATAAGGAGAAGGAGAGAGCGTCAGCAAGAGTGTAGGCTCGCCAAGCGCAGCACTCACGGACAGACGGAACTTGCACTACGACGTGAACTTTTCTAGGCTCAGGGAATTGGTCGAAATAGTCCGACACAAGATCGATGCCGTCGAGCAGATCCCCATCTCGGTTCGTCAGTTCCCTCTTGTCCCCAAATGTCTGGATGATGGACGCCTTTGAAAGTGGACTGGGAAGCTGTTAAAGGTGTTACCATTGGTTACAGATGTACGTTGAAAGGAAGCGCTCACCTTCCATAGATCAAGACGGTCAGCATCGATGTGGGAAAGATCGTGCTCCTTCTTCTTCTTGATGGCTTCTTTCAGTTGATCAACTGTCGCCTTTGGCGAAACTTGAACAGAAAAGGCGCGTCCAACGTCAGGGCCGAGAATTGAACAGTTGAGCAGGATGTTATCCGACATTGAGATTCACTGCGGATGAAAGTGGATAGAATCGGAGCTGTAAATTGCCGGCTTCTGCCGTAGTCTTGATACTTCGTTGGTGCGGCGTCAATTACTCCCTGATATGGTGTTCATCTTCAAGAG
>CAZAOR010000337.1:0-3528 GCA_964486805.1 uncultured Sediminibacterium sp.
AGTGCCTAACAATAACGGCGATCATGCTTATGCAGTTGAAAAACTGAAACACGCCGCTACCGAAGATGAAAAGAATCCGGATATCATGATCAATATGGGCATTAACTACCTGAAAATGGGCGGTGAAAACGGCGGTGATGCCGTGAAAGCCTATCAGGAAGCCCTGAACCGTGATCCTAAAAGCGCGCTGGCTTATTATCGTATCGGCAAAATTTACCAGAGCCAGAACAACAAAGACCTCTTCGAAATGAACTTCGATAAGGCCATTGAAGCTGACCCCGCTTTCCCGCCGGTGTACAACGCATATTATGAATATTATTCCGATAAGGACGTAAATAAGGCGAAAGAGTACCTGGATAAATATGTTGCAGCGGCAGATAAAGATCCCCGCAATGACCTGTACCTCGCTGATTACCTGTTTCGTGCCGGTAAATACCAGGAATCACTGGATAAACTGAAAACACTGGAAGGTATTGGTGATAAAGCATTGCCGAAGATCGATATCCTCTATGCACTCGATTATGACCGCTTAGGCGATTCTGTACAGGCCAAGGCTTACCTCACAAAATATTTTGCGAACGCACCTACGAATACGGTAGCGCCCTCTGATTATGAGCTGGCCGTAAAGGTATTTTCCAAATTCCCCGGAAGCGAAAATGAAACAGTCGTTTACCTGCAGAAAGCGATTGATAACGATACTTCCAAAGTCAACAAGCTGAAGTATATGAACGGCGCTGCTGAAATGTTTGGCAAAGCCAAAAAATATGACCAGCAGGTAGCCTGGCTGGAAAAAGCACACGCACTGAAAGGCGGTAAAATGGATGAGTATGACCATTTCCAGATCACACGTGCTTCCCTGGCCTCCAAGGATTACGCCAAGACCATTGAACTGGCTAAAAACTATATGCAGGACTATCCCGATAAACCCCAGCCTTATGCTTTCTTCAAACGTGCTGCGATGGAGTCTGACCCGGATACTACTACAGGCACTGCGGCTATGTACCTGAATTACCTCGATTCAGTATTGACAACTATTGATAAAGAAAAACATAAACGCGAAATATTCCTGAATGAATACTATGTCATCAATTATTATGTAAAAAGGATGACTACGCTGAAAAACAGCGAGGACTTTAAAATCACTACCGATGGCCAGCGTACACCTACAGTAGATGAATACCTGTCCATCTGTCAGAAAGCTATTGCAATAGCGGATAATATGATTGCAGCGTACCCTGACCCGAACGATGACAATAACAAGTATGCGCAGAATGCGAAATCTTCCATACAGAAAGCATTCGATTATTACAGCAATCCGCCCAAGAAAGGAGAGAATGGCGGAAGCAGTAGCGGCGCGAAAGGCCAGCATCACTAAAAATACCTGAAAAAACTCCCCAAAACCGGGGAGTTTTTCTTTTTTATCCGGTCACTCGTGTATTTTTGCACCTCAATAATGTCTGCCCATGAGCTGGCTTTCTCTTTTAGCGGATGCCAATACAACGAATTCAGCCGCCAACTATCTGCCCATCGGAATTCAGTTAGTGTTTGCCGCAGGTTTTGTGGCTACCATGATCGGGGTTTCGGCCTGGATGGGTCCAAAACGCAAAACCAGTGATAAACTGGAGAACTTTACCAGTGGTATAGAATCACATGGAAATGCCCGCCAGCCGATGGCGATCAAGTATTTCCTGGTAGCTATCCTGTTTGTATTGTTTGATGTGGAAGTGATTTTCTTTTACCCGTATGCGGTTAATTTCCGGGAACTGGGCTGGGATGGTTTTGGTGCGGTTTTATTGTTTGTAGCGCTGTTCCTGGCAGGATTCATTTATATCCTGAAGAAAGGCGCCCTGACCTGGGAAGACTAGCCCATTCAACAACAATCCGTCGGTTTGCGGTGTTGTTGCATAAAGATTGTTCATCTGTCCTTGATGACCGGCTTATCAAGCAGGTTCAGCAGGGCGATTAAATAAAATATGCTATGGCTCGTCCGGTACGATTTAATATTCACCCAAAGGAAGCGCCCCTGTCTGAGGCTGTGAGCATGGCGGAAGCGCCAGAAGGTTATGCCGGTGAAGGTTTTTTTACAACGAAACTGAGTGATGTGGTTGGCCTTGCGCGCAAAAACTCACTCTGGCCCCTCCCTTTTGCTACTTCCTGTTGCGGTATTGAGTTCATGGCTACCATGGCTTCGCATTATGATCTGGCCCGTTTCGGGGCGGAACGTGTTGGCTTTTCACCCCGCCAATGCGATTTGCTGATGGTCATGGGTACCATCGCCAAAAAAATGGGACCGGTTTTGCGGCAGGTGTACCTGCAGATGGCAGAACCCCGTTGGGTGATTGCAGTAGGCGCCTGTGCCAGTAGCGGCGGTATTTTTGACTCGTACAGTGTATTGCAGGGGATTGACCAGGTGATACCGGTGGATGTGTACGTGCCTGGCTGTCCGCCCCGGCCCGAAGCCATCCTGGACGGATTTATGAAAATACAGGATCTGGTGGGTCAGGAGAGCATCCGCCGCAGAAACAGCGAACAATACCAAGCATTGTTGAACGGTTACGGTATCGAATAGGCGCATAAGCCCCAAGACTAACGACCAAAGACTAACACCAACGACCAATCATGTCCTTGACGAATGAAAAGATACAACAAGCCCTGACCGATAAATTCGGGGATGCGGTTTACGGATTCCGCGAACCTTTCGGGTTGCTGAGTTTTGAAACAGCCAGGGAAAATAACCTGAAAGTGCTGCAGTTCCTGCATGACAGTGAGGAACTTGGTTTCCGGTTTCTCACAGATCTCTGTGGCGTGAATTATCCTGATCAGCCGGGCCGGGAACTGGCGGTGGTTTATCACCTGCACAACCTCATTGAAAATGTGCGGGTTCGACTGACGGTTTTTACCCCGGTGGCAGAACCGGAAATATTCACGGCTACCAGCCTTTTTGCTGCAGCCAACTGGATGGAAAGGGAAACCTATGATTTTTACGGGATTCACTTCCTGGGGCATCCCAACCTGAAAAGAATCCTGAATGTGGATGAGATGGACTATTTCCCCTTGCGGAAAGAGTTTCCCCTGGAAGATCAGACCCGGGTGGATAAAGACGATGCCATGTTCGGCCGGTAAGCCGATCAGGGTATCTAACGTACAAGTGTGCGACGCAACGAAGTTGAATAACGATATACAGCTGACCCAAAAATGAATGAACAGCATCACCATATTAAACTGCCGGAAGGCTCGATAGAGAAGCAGACCACCACACTGAACCTCGGCCCTACCCATCCGGCCACCCACGGGGTTTTTCAGAATATTGTGGAATTAGATGGGGAAAGGATCGTATCGGCCGAATCAACCGTTGGGTATATTCACCGCGCGTTTGAAAAGATCGCCGAACGGCGTCCGCTTTACCAGATTACACCGCTGACCGACCGGCTCAATTACTGCAGCAGCCCGATTAACAATATGGGCTGGCATATGACCTGCGAAAAACTCCTTGCGGTACAAACCCCCAAGCGGGTGGATTATCTCCGC
>CAZAOR010000338.1:0-6096 GCA_964486805.1 uncultured Sediminibacterium sp.
CCGTCCTTATGACAAGGACCGCGATGGATTTGTCATGGGCGAAGCGGCTGGGGTGCTGGTGCTGGAAGAATATGAACATGCCATAAAACGCGGGGCCAAAATCTATTGCGAAATAGCCGGAGGCGGTGCTACTGCAGATGCTTATCACCTTACAGCCCCGCATCCGGAAGGATTGGGCGCCCGTAATGTGATGATCGCAGCCCTCAAAGACGCGGGTATGCAACCGGAAGATATTGACTATATCAATACCCATGGCACTTCTACGCCGCTGGGAGATGGCGCGGAAGTAAAAGCAATCCTCGAAGTGTTCGGCGATCATGCATACAACCTGAATATCAGTGCCACCAAATCCATGACGGGTCACTGTCTCGGCGCAGCAGGCGTGATTGAAGCGATTGCCTGTATCAAAAGCGTGATCCATAACCTGATACCGCCGACGATCAACCATTTTACCGATGACCCCTTCCTGGATCCCCGACTGAACTTTACCTTTAACCAGGCACAGGAGCGGGAAGTAAGGGCGGCCCTCAGTAACACCTTTGGTTTCGGCGGGCACAATGCTTGCGTGATTGTTAAAAAATTCGTAGCTTGATTTTGTGCAATTGCTCAGAAAGCTATTTCAGAAAAAGAACGACACAGTTTTTGCGAAACAACTGAAGGACCTGCTTGGTATCCGTACCGGGAATACATTGCTGTACCGTACAGCACTCAGCCACCGCTCTGTCAAGGAAACACCCGACGAAAACAATGAAAGGCTCGAATACCTCGGCGATGCGGTATTGAGCGCCATAGTTGCCGACTACCTATTCAAAAGATATCCCTATAAAGGCGAAGGCTTCCTGACGGAAATGCGGAGTAAAATGGTGAACCGGCAACAGCTCAATGAGATCGCTTTGAAAATGGGCTTGCGGAAACTCACTTTCTATAACAAATTCGATAATGCGCTCAAAGGCAGCCAGATATTCGGCAATACCCTGGAAGCGCTGGTAGGTGCCGTTTACCTCGA
Source organism: uncultured Sediminibacterium sp. (assembly GCA_964486805.1). Classification (GTDB taxonomy): domain Bacteria; phylum Bacteroidota; class Bacteroidia; order Chitinophagales; family Chitinophagaceae; genus Sediminibacterium. The sequence goes on from CAZAOR010000338.1 coordinate 1,007, forward strand.
CAAAGGATATCGCCGGACCCAGGACTGGGTTTTGCGCCAGATTGTTTTGCCGCATATGTTCGTAGAAGATCTGGAAGCGATTGACATCAACCTCAAAAACAAACTCATCGGCTGGGCCAACAAAAATGGTCGTTCCCTCAGTTTTGAGCTGGCCGAAGAACGGATGGAAGGCAGTCGCCGCCTCTTTACCATGCATGCCATGCTGGACGGGGAACTGCTCGCCATGGGAAAGGGCTATAATAAAAAAGATGCCAGCCAGGTTGCTGCCCAGGTAGCGGTGGAAAAACTGGGTCTTTAGGTTTCCGCCTTTGCTGTTATGTCAACTGGCAGGCAAGATTCACAATTCATTCCCGACGATCGCTTCATTCTGACGGGATCTATGCTATCGCTCCGATCTTCCCTATTCACTGTATTCACTATTATCCTCCTTCTTCGTTCCCCGCATCCTGGCAAAGCTCCACCAGGACCCCATTGGTATCTTTCGGATGCAGAAAACAAACCCATTTATTATCGGCACCTTTTTTGGGCTTTTCCTGTAAAAGGGTGAAGCCTTCAGCCTGTAACCGTTGCATTTCTGCCGCTATATCAGCCACTTCCCAGGCAATATGATGGAGGCCTTCTCCTTTTTTCCGGATAAATCGCGCAATTACCCCTTCTGGATCGGTGCTTTCCAATAATTCGACCTTGGTATCACCCTGACGGAAAAAAGCGGTTCTTACCGCTTCTGAATCAACCGTTTCGGTTTTATAACAGGCAGTATTCAACAATTGCTCAAATAGCGGTACCGACTTTTCCAGGGATGCAACTGCAATCCCGATATGCTCTATTTTCAACATATCTCAAATATCCTGTTTTCCCTTTACGAAATTCGGAAAAACAAGCCCGGGGCACCAGCCTTACCGGTATCGTTCAACCTATTGCAGTAATTTTGTGTTACAGATATTGAAAAAGAATTGCTATGCTGAAACTGCCGATTTACCTGGATAATAACGCTACCACACCGGTAGATCCCCGTGTGCTTGAAGCCATGCTGCCCTATTTCCAAGAACATTTTGGGAATGCCGCCAGCCGTAACCACCCCTTTGGCTGGGAAGCTGAAGAAGCAGTGGATTATGCCCGTGAGCAGGTTGCCAAACTGGTAGGTGCTGACCCGAAAGAAATCATCTTCACTTCAGGCGCTACCGAAAGTGATAACCTGGCTATCAAAGGCGTATTTGAAATGTACGCCAGCAAAGGCAACCATGTCATTACCTGTGTAACCGAACACAAAGCAGTGCTGGATACCTGTAAACATATTGAAAGATTGGGCGGAGAAGTGACTTACCTGGAAGTGCAGCCGGATGGCCTGATCGATCTCGCACAATTGGAAGCTGCCATAAGACCGACAACGGTGCTTATTGCCATCATGTATGCCAACAATGAAATCGGAGTTGTACAGCCGATTCGCGCCATCAGCGCAATCGCCAAAAAGCATGGGGTATTGTTTTTTACCGATGCCACCCAGGCAGTCGGCAAAATACCGGTGGATGTGCAGAAAGACGGTATTGATCTGATGGCTATGACGGCGCATAAAATGTATGGCCCCAAAGGTATCGGCGCGCTCTATGTACGCCGTAAAAACCCAAGGGTCAAAGTAACTGCCCAGATGGACGGCGGCGGACATGAGCGGGGTATGCGCAGTGGCACGCTGAATGTACCCGGCATCGTTGGATTCGGGAAGGCCTGTGAACTGGCCCGTCTCGAAATGGCGGAAGAAATGAACCGGCTCAGTAAACTGCGTGATAAACTGGAATCTTCTCTCCTGCAATTAGAAGAAGCGTATGTCAATGGCAACCGGGATCATCGTTTGCCGCACGTGACCAATATCTCTTTCAAATATGTGGAAGGCGAAGGCTTGCTGATGGGCTTCAATAAAAATATTGCCCTTTCATCCGGTTCGGCTTGTACATCGGCTTCCCTGGAACCCAGCTATGTGCTCAAAGCACTGGGCCTGGGCGATGACCTTGCGCATAGTTCCCTGCGCTTCGGCCTGGGTCGCTTTACAACCGAAGAACAGATCGATTATACCATCGATGCGATAACGAATACCGTGAATAAGTTACGCGAAATGAGCCCGCTTTGGGAAATGTTCAAAGAGGGCATGGATATGAATAAGATCGAGTGGGCGCATCATTAATTTTTTAACCAGTACAAAATCTTCAACCATGGCATATTCTGACAAAGTGATTGATCACTATAACAACCCCAAGAATGTAGGGACTTTGGATAAATCCAGTAAAAATGTAGGGACCGGTCTTGTTGGTGCCCCGGAATGCGGCGATGTTATGCGCCTGCAGATCCAGGTAGATGATGCCACCGGCCTGATCACGGATGCGAAATTCAAAACTTTCGGATGCGGATCAGCTATCGCCTCTTCCTCCCTGGCCACAGAATGGCTGAAAGGTAAAACGGTCGACGAAGCGGTTAAGATCGATAACATGGAATTAGTGGAAGAACTGAATCTCCCGCCTGTAAAAATACACTGCTCCGTACTGGCCGAAGATGCCATTAAGGCAGCAATCAATGATTACCGCAAGAAAAACGGCCTGGAAGAACTGGTGTTCGAAGAGAAAATACACTGATCATTCTGCATAAAATAGGGCGGATATGGTAGCAACTGAAAACAGTATTTACGTAAGCGACAAAGCGAAGAAAAAAGTTCATCAACTGATGGAGGAAGCAGGTATTGCCAATGACCCCGCTTATTTTCTCCGCGTAGGTGTGGTTGGCGGCGGCTGTTCAGGGCTCAGCTATAAACTCGATTTTGATAACGAGGTGAAGCCGATGGATCAGGTTTTTGAAGATAATGGCATCAAAGTAGTAACTGACCTGAAAAGCTTCCTGTACCTGGTAAATACGGAACTGGATTTTTCAGATGGCCTGAACGGGAAAGGATTCTATTTTAATAATCCGAACGCCAGCCGCAGCTGTGGTTGCGGGGAAAGTTTTGCTGTCTGAGCCGCTTTTAGCCAGGTGTAAAAAATACCAGAGGCTGTCCTTTTGAGACAGCCTCTTTTCGTATAAACCAACATGAGTGAACAAACTTCTTATTAAATCCCGGCTACCAATTCAGGCCAGCCAACCGGCAGGGGGTGGTGCATCCGGGACTTTCGGGTGATTTTTTTTGCCGGGTACCGGATAACTGGCAGAAGGCGGAGCCGGCGGTTTTGCCAATGTTTTCGGTTGGGGTTTTGCGGCCGGTTTAGGTGGCAACGGTGCTGCTTTTTTTATCGGTGGCGGTGGAACAGGCTGCCTGCTTTTTTTAGGCGCCGGCGGTGGTTTGGGCGGGACATGCGCTTTTTTGCTGCTGGTAACACTGATCGGCATCTCATTCACTTCTTCGACCGCGGCTTTTTCTTTTGTTTTTACTGGCGGGTTGGCCGCTTTTTTAGTCTGTGCCTCCCCGAAAATACCAATACCGAAGAGGCAAAGTAACAATAGGTAGGTTCTCAGCAGCATAGCCATTTTTTTATATAAGATGCCGATTGTGATAAATTCCATAAAGTACACATGAATTTGTCCGGACTAAGGGCAGGAATGCACCAGAACAATTAGTTTTGAAGCTATGTGGCATATCTGTAAGAAGGAATGGCAGCAATATTTCAGCAGCCTGACAGGCTATATTGCCCTGACCGTCTTTTTATTGCTGAACGGTTTGTTCCTGTTCGTGTTTCCCGATACCAGTATGCTTGATTTTGGTTATGCCACCCTGGAACCTTATTTTAACCTGGCTCCCTGGATCCTGCTTTTTCTCGTGCCGACCGTTACCATGCGCAGCCTGGCAGATGAATACCGTTCCGGTACTTTTGAATTGCTGAAAACACTGCCACTGACGCCCAACCAGGTTGTAATCGGAAAGTATTTGGGAGCGCTGCTGGTGGTGGCTACAGCCCTGCTGCCTACCGTGCTGTATGCGATCTCCATACAGGCCCTCAGTGTAACAGGCGGTATTGATACCGGGGCTACCATCGGCAGTTATATCGGACTGCTGATGTTGGGCGCAGTTTTTACCGCCATCGGGATCTGTGCCAGCAGTTTTACCAATAATACGGTGATTGCATTCATGGCAGGTGCTTTCACCTGCTTCCTGCTATACAATGGGTTTGATGCGCTGAGTAAACTACCTGTATTCCGGGCCGGACTTGATTATGATATTCAAATACTGGGTATCAATTTTCATTACCGCAGCATGAGCAGGGGTGTGATTGACAGTCGTGATCTTGCTTACTTTATCGGTATTACGATCCTTTTTCTTGGCATCACCCGCCGTAACCTTGAAAAATTTTAAGCGGATGCTGCAAAAAAGATCAATTCTCAAAAAGCCCTGGGTATGGATTGCCGCTTTCCTGTTCTGGATCTGGGTATCTGGCTTTTTCTTTGTGCGGCTGGATCTTACGGCTGAAAAAAGATTCAGCCTGACACAACCGACAAAGAACATGCTGCAGCACCTGGACAGTACCGTTCAGATACAGGTTTTTCTGACCGGCGATCTGCCGGCAGATTATAAAAAGCTCAGTATTGCAACCCGCGATCTTCTGGATGAATTCCGCGCCGTATCCGGCAATCATGTACAGGTGCAATTTGCAAAACCGGGTAATGACCTGCAAAACGATAGTGCCCGGGTAATTTTATACGACAGCCTTTCGCGGCTGGGTGTGGTATTTGACAATACAGAGCGTGTTTCTGCATCCTCGGAAAAACAAACCCAACAGCTGATCATCCCTGCCGCACTCGTATCCTTCCGGCCCGGCCAGCGACCAGTCGCCATTGATCTCCGCAGCAGCCGCAAAGTCTACAAGCCATATAATGTCATTACCGATAATGCCCCGCAGGAAGATGTGGAAGCGACGCGTAATGCAGCAGAGGCATTGCTGGAATTTAAGTTTGCAGATGCGATTAACAAACTCACGCGCAAAACAATTCCGACAGTCGCATATCTCACAGGTAATGGCGAACCCGTTGACTTTACAGTCAATGATCTGGGGGAAAGCCTTCGGAATGAATACCGTTTAGCTGTGTTTGATCTGAAAAAGGGCTACCCGGACCCTGCC
>CAZAOR010000339.1:0-2865 GCA_964486805.1 uncultured Sediminibacterium sp.
ATCTCGGTTGAATCTGTTGCGGTGACTGTTAAGGGAACGCAATATGGCGGACTGGCTGATAACAACGGCATGTACAGTTTTACAGCTCCCCTGAAACCCGGCAAATACAGCCTGGTTTTTTCCGGTGTGGGCTTCCAGGAACAGGAAGCCGCCCTCACCGTAGGCAATGAAAAGTCATATACCGTCGATATGGTTATGACGGAACGTGTATCCAAACTGGATGAAGTAGTGGTAACAGGTACATCCCAGGGTACTACGCGCCGTCAGTTGGGCAGTTATATCAGCACAGTAAGTGCGGATGAACTCAATAAGGGCGCTACTGGTAATGTGCTGGCAGCTTTACAGGGTAAAACTGCAGGTGCCCAGATCTCCCAGAACAGTGGTGATCCTGCGGGCGGTATCTCAGTTCGACTGCGCGGTATCAGTTCCATTTCCTCTTCATCTGAACCCTTGTATATCGTAGATGGTGTTATCGTGAACAATGCCACCAACCGGGTGACCAATACCCAGAGCAGTTATGATGGAACCAGTTTTGTGGGATCCGTAGGTCAGAACAGGATGGTGGACATCAATCCCGATGATATTGAACGGATAGAAGTCCTGAACGGCGCTGCCGCTGCGGCGATCTATGGCAGCCGTGCCAATGCCGGTGTGGTACAGATCTTTACCAAACATGGTAAGAGCGGTGCCCCGGTGATCAGTTTCTCCACCAATTACATGATGAGCAGCCTGCGCAAGAAAATTGATGTGAACCATGCCCCAATTAAATTTGGCGGACCCACCGATGGACCAGGCGCACAAACACAGGATATCCTGACCCCGACGCTTACCAATACCACGCCTGTTACCCGTTACGATTACCAGGACTATATTTTCCGGAATGCGAACGGAACGGATAACAATCTCTCTGTTAGCGGCGGTACCGATAAAACCAAATATTATGTATCCGGATCCTATTTCTTCAACCAGGGGATTGTACCGAATACGGATTTCCAGCGTTTCAGCTTCCGCTCCAATATCGACCAAACTCTGAACAAATGGATGAGCTTTAATCTGGGGCTGAACTATATCAATAGCAGTGCCAATGAAAAACCAGATGGTAACTCCTTCTTCTCTCCCATGAACGCAGTAACCATTATCGGAAATTTCCACAATATCTGGCAGCGAGATGCATTGGGTAATATCCAGGCGGTGGGTGAAAGAGGCCGTGTTAATCCGGTTTCTGTTATCGAGGATATCAAACAAAAAGAGATCACTAACCGCGTAGTTGCCAATGTGGGATTGAAATTGCGCCCGCTCAAACACCTCACAGTGGACTATACCATGGGGATTGACAACTACGCGCAAAATGGCACCACTTATATCCCGCCTTTTGCCTACAATGTGAATACTGCTTTCTATGGCGGTGGCTCTAACCTGGATCCTAACCAGAATGGTTATTCCAGCACAGCCAACAATACTTTCTTTGGTATCAACCACGATGTGAATGCGACTTACAGTATCGACATCAACTCCCAACTGAGTTCTGTAACCCAGGTAGGCTTTTCCCAACAATATGAAAAAAACAATTACTCCCTGTTGCAGGGCCGCGGACTGGCTCCTTTTGTACAGACCGTGAACGGCGCCAGTACGATCTTGCCGGGTGTGGATGATCGCAGTGAAATCTCTGTTTCCGGTACTTATGTACAACAGAATTTTAAATACCGGAACCAGTTTTTTGTAACCGGTGCAGTGCGGGTGGATGGTTCTTCTGTATTCGGTAAGAACCAGCGCAACCAGACTTATTATAAAGCCAGCGGCAGCTATGTAATTTCCGGTACGGATTTCTGGAGCAAAATGGGTGTTTCCAAATGGTGGGATTTGTTCAAACTGCGGGTTGCTTATGGAGAAAGCGGAAACCTCACAGGTATCGGTGCTTACTCCCGCTTCAATACCTATAGCTCTTCCTCTTACCTGGGCCGTACTGCACTGAACTCCAGCTCAACCCTGGCCAATGAAAATGTAAAACCGGAAAGGCAGCAGGAGCTGGAATTCGGCACCGATCTGTCCTTCTTCGGCGGAAGACTGGGCCTGACGCTGAACGTTTATAACAAGAAAGTGAAAGACCTGCTGATCAACCGCTTTATCGCACCTTCTTCCGGCTTCTCCAGCTTGCTGGACAATTTCGGATCACTTGAGAACAAAGGATATGAAGTGATGCTGACAGGCTCCCCGGTTTCTCACAAAGACTTCAAATGGGATATCACCGGCATCTACAACCATAACCGTAACAAGGCGGTAAGCATTGGGCAAGCCCTGACCCTGCTGAGCACCAATGCCGGTGCCCCAGTTGCCATCATTGAAGGACAACCGATCGGCATCTTTTATGGTACTTTCTTCGCAACCGATAACAATGGGAACCTGCTCAAAAATGCAGCCGGTATTCCTTTAACGGAAGCGGGCACACAGAACAGTGCGCTTTCCTATACACCGGGCAGGACCACTGCCGGTCTGCCCACAGGTACTACATTGCGCAAGATCATCGGCAATCCCAACCCGGATTATACAGCCAGCCTGGTGAACGAGGTAACCTATAAAAAATGGAGCCTGCGAGTGCAGATTGATGCGGTACATGGATCGAATGTATTCAATGCCGATTTCCGTACACGCCAAGGCGTAGGTAATGGCAAGGTAGCCGAACAGGAAGACCTGGGACTGATCCCCCGCGGTTATATTGCCGGCGTTTATGCTATCGAGCAATGGCGCATCAGTGATGGATCCTTCACCAAACTGCGTGAACTTTCCCTTTCTTACAATTTCGGCAAGATCAAAGGTTTCAACGATCTGACAGTAAGTTTCAGCGGCAGGAACCTGATCAGTTGGGAT
>CAZAOR010000340.1:0-3468 GCA_964486805.1 uncultured Sediminibacterium sp.
AATAGCTGCTTCTCCCTTGATCCCTTCTTTGGCCATCAGCGAGGGATTGGTTGTCACACCGTCCAGTATTCCTAAATCGTTGGCTTCCTTGATTTGGGCAAGATTGCCCGTGTCGATAAAAAATTTCATGGCAGATGGCACAAGGGGTTTATCCAGAATAAAAAAAATGGCAGGCTCCTCACATCGCACCGCTACAACCGCTTATCCTTGCTGCATTCCTGCCCTGGGGAGGTTCAGCAGGAGCTGGTCGTGTAAGACCTGCCGCTGCAAATCTACGGGAAGCCCATTGATTTTCCCATTTTTTCCTGAATGGGTTCCCTGCAAAACTTTAAGGTCTTTATGTCTCAACAATCAGTTCCCGCATCTCTCTGCCAGCCTGCCAGGCTGCACAAATGACCAGATAGCAACAGTCGGGGAGGATGCTGCTTAATATGGATACCTCTCACAATCACACCATTCTTCATCACAGATCAGTTTTTGCAGGATGGGGTCATGTAACAGTGTTGTATAATCCATCCAGCGGTGATTAACCCGGATCTTGCGATAAACCAGCCGGATACCGTGGCTGTAATCTACCCACCAGTTGACATGGCCGGTATAGAGGGGCTGTATCGGCTTACCATCCAGTTGATGCCAGCCATAAATAGCTTCGCGGTTGGGCCTGCTATCCCGTTTCAGTTTGCCACTGATCACCACATCTTTTTTGATACCGGCAATCAGTCCCTTTCTTCCTTTTCTTTGTCCTTCCACGATCAGGTGGTGTTGCCACATCGTTACGGAACTGTCGCGGTAGGCATACATGGGAACCGGCTCCAGTTTTACCCGGGATTGTTCATAAACCAGGTCCACCATTTTACGGGTTGGCAGGAAACAATGAAAACTGTCTGCAATGCTTTGCGCAGCCATCGGGGTCATGGGGATCCTTGCCCAGTCTGCATTGGTTCCCAGGGACAGGTAATCCCGGGCTACATAGAAAGTTGCGTGGTAGGTTTTACCGCTGCTGTCGGTATAACTGCTGTGCACCGCCTGGAATCTGCGCAGCCTGTCCGGGATATTACCGGCTTCGATCTGTAATACTGCCAGGGAATCCCGTTCCCGCCATTTGGCGGCAGCCACCTGGTGATAAAATGCCGTACCGCCCTGTCGCTCGCCCCCACCCTGCCAAACCGGCCAATGCATCTGTTTGGTAGTGCTGCATGACCCTAGCAATAAACAGCAGCCCGGCCAGGCCAATAAGGTTTGCCAACGCATGGCTATTCTGTTTTAATAAGCAAGTTTTTTAACCAGATTTCTCCGCCATGATCCTGTATCGCAATATACCCGCTTGCTGCCATGCCATATCCCGCAGCATCTTTCCATTTTCCGGCAGCTTTATGTTCTTTCCAGGCTTTATCATAAAAAGTATAGGCACATACCTGCTTACCATTCAGCCGATGGATCACTTTTCCCTGGTGTACCATGATTTCGCTGTGATTCCATTCTCCTGCCGGCTTGGTTGCATCCACCTCCGGGGGATCCATGGCATAATTCGCTCCTGTTTTTTGCCAGTCAGCGAGTTTTTGCGGATAACCCTTGTCATCAATCAACTGGTATTCCGGGCCGCTGAGATAAGATGCTTCGTAGTCTTCTGTTACATGATACAGGATACCGCTGTTGCCGGCGGGGGCTATCTTCCAGTCGAATTGCAGGTCGAAATCACCATATTTCTCCCGGGTGATCAGGTCGGCGTGTTTTGTTTGGGGATTTGCGTTCCCGATATTATGCAATATGCCGTCTTTTACTTCCCAGGAATCTGCGGGCTTATGACGATAGGTCCGCCATCCATCGAGGTTTTTGCCATTAAACAGGGACTGCCAGTGACCGGGTGCATTATCTGGCACGGGCCTGATTGTCTGCAGCAGGATCCAACAAAAAGTGGTGCAATGGAGAAGGAAGGACATGGCCGGGATTTTTGCCTGAAAATACATATTAAAATGCATGCAGCCGATAGCGTATTTTGCAGGCCAGATGCGGATTGGATTATTGTCAGACACCCATGGATTTCTGGATGATGCCGTTTTCCGGCATTTTGAAAAATGCGATGAGATCTGGCATGCCGGTGATTTCGGCCCGGCTGCTATCGCAGAGCAACTGGCTGCTTTCCGGCCCCTGCGTGGTGTTTATGGCAATATTGACGGTCAGGATATCCGCAGTCATTTCCCGGAAATACTGCAATGGCATTGTGAATCACTGCTTGTTTGCATGAAACATATCGGAGGATATCCGCCCAGGTATGAACCGGCAACACGTAAAATACTGGATGCATCCCGCCCCGGGCTTTTTATCAGCGGGCATTCTCATATCCTCAAAATACAGTTTGATCCTGCCCGTAACTGCCTGCATATAAATCCCGGCGCTGCCGGAAAGCAGGGCTGGCACCAGGTACGCACGCTTATCCGTTTCGAAGTGCATGGAGCAAATATGGAAAACTGTGATGTGATTGAGCTGGGGAAGCGATGAATTTCCGGCGATTTTTGTATCTTCTCTGCAAATTGTTATATGTCTGATGCGATATCCCGCAGAAGCTGGTTGAGGCAGCAATCGCTGGCCACGCTGGCATTCGCCCTTCCGCTGAAATCCTTTTGCAATGAAGAAGGTATTACGCGGCCATTTGGTCAGGAGGCGGGACTGACCAATCTCGGTTCCAATGAAAATCCATATGGCATATCCCCGCTTGCCAAACAGGCCATTCTCGGTATGTTAGGGGAGTCAAACCGTTACCAGTTCAATGTACCTGGCTTACAGGACTTCGCAAAAAAACTGGGCGACTATCACCAGCTGACGGCAGCGCATGTGCTGGTGACAGCCGGATCAACAGAGGCATTGAAATTGATTCCGCGACAGGTGGGCCGGGGCAACCTGGTCACCGCCAATCCTACTTTTGCGACCCTGCCCAATACGGCCAAAAAAATGGGCATGCCTGTGAAAGAAATCCCGCTGACAGCCGGGAAGGTGCATGACCTGCCGGCCATGTTGCGGGCGATCGACAAGGATACCAGCCTGATCTATATCTGCAATCCTGCCAACCCAACGGGCACCATTGTGCCTGCGCAGGCATTGGCTGATTTTTGCCGGGAAGCATCGCAAAAAGCAATGGTTGTCATCGATGAAGCCTATATTGATTTTCTCGACCATCCGGAAACCATGTCTATGGTCCCACTTTTAAAAGACTGCCCGAATCTGGTTATCCTGCGAACATTTTCCAAAATACATGCCATGGCCGGTTTGCGGGTGGGCTATGCACTGGGGAATCCCTCGCTTATGGAAGCCCTGGATAAGAACTATTTCAATTATTCCCAGCTGAGTGTCAGTAATCTTTCCCTGGCCGCGGCCAGGGTGAGCCTGGAAGATGCAGCGCACCGGGAGTCCTGTAAACTGACAAATGCGGAGGCCCGCGACTATATGATCCGCGCATTGAGCGATCTGCAC
>CAZAOR010000341.1:0-3156 GCA_964486805.1 uncultured Sediminibacterium sp.
ATTGCAAAAATTGCAGCAGCAAAGTCTGCGTTTTGCCAAAATGGTCATCCTCCGGGAATGGAACAGGAACCGGGTGAGGATCATCCCGCTGATCCGGAAAGAAAAAGTAAAAGCACCGGCAGCCATCCCGGCCATACCGGAGATGTCCGTTCAACTGCAGTAATCCGCTTACCAGAGATTTCTCGGACACCAATCCCCATAACGGTTTCCTAGCAGGAAGCCGATCAGGATTTCGTGGGTACCATGGCTCACGGCATTCAGGCCGGAAGTTTGTACATCATAGGAGTACCCGATATTGATACTGTGATTCAGATTGATGCCGGCCATCGCTGCAAAACCATCCTGGTAGCGGTAAGAAGCGCCTGCCCAAATCAGGTCCTGGTATTGCAGTTTGGCATTCACATCAAATCCAAGCGGCAAGGGAGAGATATAGCGTACCAGTACAGAAGGCAATAAACTCAGGTCGTCGGATAACGACATCCGGTACCCGGCGCTGAGGAAAATATGCGGCAGGAGTTTGCCCTGTTCCAGGTAGACGGTATTGGTATTGCTGGAGAATGAGAGTTGCTGCGGTACGATCTGCTGTGCAGCCAGGCCCAGGAAATAGTCCCGGGAATACAACCAGAGACCAGCACTGATATCCGGCTTGATCCGGTTGATGACACCACTGCTGGCAACGGCAGGATCCACGGTGGTATTCCCGAAATCCAGTTTGGAAGCATCCAGGCTCATATTGGTAAACCCAACCGAAATACCGCCTGCCAGGCTGGTAGCCGGGCCGATGCCCAGGTGATAGGAATACGTGCCATAAGCAGCAAACCGGTTCAGGGGACCCGTTCTGTCATTGATGATCGTAAGTCCGACCCCCTGGTGCGGCTCTGCGGAAGTATAATCGTGCCAATAGGCTTCCCCCCTGGGATTTTCTCCCGGTGCATGGAAGCTGGTGGCCGATTCCCGGTCATAATCGCTTTTCTTCAAAGGTCCGTGAATCGTGAGATAGGTAGTGACCGGTGCATCCTGCAGGCCTACCCATTGCAAACGGTGACTGGCTTTCACATCCCAGTAATTCTCAATACCCGCAACAGCAGGATTGATGATAAAATTGTTCATGATATACTGGGTATAATAAGGCCTTTGCTGCGCATGCACAGCGATCGTTCCCATGAAAGCCACCAGGTGTACCAGATATTTTTTGCGCATAATCACCGTATGATCGTGACGGACCCTGAAACGACCGCCCTCCCGTTTTTAGGATTGATAACATAATAATACGTCCCTACCGGCAAGGGTTTTCCATGATAGGTGCCATCCCAATCCTTGCTATACCCTACCGTGCTGAAAACCACCTGGCCAAATCGGTCAAAAACCTGTACGGTGGCACCCGGATAACTGTCCAGGTTGGCAATATGCCAGGTATCATGGATGCCATCCCCGTTGGGTGAAAAAATATTCGGCACTTCGGGTCCTTTCAAAACCTTGATAAAGATAGTGTCTGTAACCGTACAACCTCCTGCGGCTGTTACCATAAGCCGGTAGGTGATATCATCCGCCGGTGTGGTGACAGGCGTTGCAGCCGTATCGCTGCTTAAATAGGTAGCGGGCGTCCACAAATACTGCAGTTGATTGCCATACACAAAATCGGGCTGTATCGTGTACACACCGCCGCTCAGTACCTGTGCATTGTGTTTGAGCAGCAGGATGGGATTGGGATAGACCAGGATATTTTGCAGGGCTGTATCGCTGACACAGCCATCCTGGTTCACAAAAAACTGGCTGATCTGAATCTGCCCCGAATCTGTGAACTGTTGTACAGGGTTCTGGGTATGCACAATACCGGCAGACCCCAGGTTCCAGGTCCAGTTGACCGCCGGACTGGAAATCCCATTGCCTTTGTCCTGGAAATCAATGGTCTGACCGGAACATATTTGCGCAGCCGAAAGGGTGAATGCGGCTTTGGGTTTGGGATAGACTTTGATCGACTGCATGCTGCCATCCATACAGACGGTTCCGCCCGAATAGGCTACCAGGCGGATGGTATAGTTCTGCGGCTGTGCCGTTTGCGGATCGGGATAACTATGCCCGTATAATTTACCCGGGGCGGGTGTTTCATCAATTGTCTGGATGGTGGTATCCAGCCCGTCTTCCCAATAAATCACCAGGCGGGTCACATTGCCGAAGTCCACGGTGGAATTATTCTGGATCACCACCGGAACCGTTCCACAATAGGGCGGTGTACCGGTGATGCTGAATGCGGCTTTGGGATTGGCCCCGTTAACAGTAAAGTTCTGCACTTTGGTGGCAGCACAACCGTCTTTGGAAGTAACCGTCAGGGAAACCTGGTAATTATCCGCCTTGTTGTATTTCACCTGGGGGTTCTGCACGGTACTGGTGGTGGTTGCCGGCCCGGGTGATACGGCCGGTGTGCCGGCATTGAAGTTCCATTTCCAGCTGAACTGCGACTGGGATCCGTCGGAGATGCTGCTGGTATCGTTGAAAACAGCGAAGGCATCACTGAGGCATACTTCCGGCAGGGTAAAGCCTACGGCGGGTGTGGGATGTATGACAAAGTCCTGCTGATAGGGATCGCTCTGGCAGCCGCTGTTGGTCACCACGGTCAGGCTGGGGTGGAAAATACCATCCGAAGCATACTGTCCGCTTACGGCAGCATTGCTGGTATTCGTGATGGGTCCACCCCCATTATCCAGGTTCCAGATCCATTTGGCCAGACTGCCGCTGGCAGTCGTGGAAGCATCTGTGAAGTTCACCTGCTGGCCGATGCAGCGCAGATTGCTGGCTGTAAAAGAAGCAATGGGTTTATCGGTGCTGGTCACAGTCTGGCTCACCGTATCGGATATACAGCCAATATCCGATACGACATTGAGTTTGATCTGGTGAGAACCGCTATTGCTGTACACGATGGGGGCTGGCGGGGTACTGGTCAGGTCGGCGGTACGCCCGTCACCGAAATCCCAAAGCCAGCGGGCGATGGCGCCGCCAGGGGAACTGCTGTTATCGGTAAAATGAACCGAATCGGCCAGGCAGGCACCGCCGGTCACCGTAAAAGCAGCTGTGGCAACGTCTCTGACCGTCACCGGGATGGTATAGGTCTGGCTGGTGCTGCCGCAACCATCGGGTGTGGAAGAAGTGGTGTATAAT
>CAZAOR010000342.1:0-2570 GCA_964486805.1 uncultured Sediminibacterium sp.
TGATATAAAACACTCCATTGCTCGATGGTGATCTCCAATCCGGCGAGCCTGAAATTCTTCTGTAAGCGCCGGACCACAGCCGTGGAGGCCATCCCATTGATAACACTGTACAATTCCCCGCGCCTGAATTGGTTGTTTGGCATATAGTTAGTTATGCAACTAATTTCAAAATAAGTTCGTTTCTTTGATATTGCCAAGAATAAATACCTGATTTTCTGATGGGCTACCCCGAATACCTGGTTTACCGGCAGTCAAAGATCCGATGCCATTGTTATGGCAAGGGACCGGAGATCCTGCTATGCCTGCACGGATATGGGGAAAGTGGCAGATCCTTTGCCCTGCTGGCAGATCAGTTGGGCGAACAGTTCACGATCCTGGCCCCTGATCTGCCTTTCCATGGTGAGAGTGAGTGGGCAGAAGGATTATACCTCTCCCCTGAAATATTCCGCCATATCCTGGAACCGATCTGGCCTCCCGGACAGCGGATCAACTTGCTGGGTTACAGCATGGGGGGCCGCATCGCCTTATTCCTGCTGCAGCAATATCCCGCCGGGATCAAAAAGCTGACCCTGATTGCCCCGGATGGTTTGCATCACAACAAATGGCAAGCCATCGCTACCACCACCCGTTGGGGTAACCGGTTGTTTGCATATACCATGCAATACCCCGGATGGCTGCTGCAACCCCTGAAATTGATGGCTCGAACCGGCTTGTACAGCAAGAACCTGTTACGTTTTATCCGGTATTATCTCGATGACCCTGCACAACGAAAACTATTGTACCAGCGCTGGACCAGCTTCCGGGACTTCCGGCCCGATCAAACTAACATCGCAGCCCTGCTCGAACGATATGAAAGCCGCATTACCCTTGTTTTCGGCGCCTATGACCCTATTATTCTCACCCGGCACGGGCGGGCTTTCGCACAAAAAAATCCGGAGAAAATCTTCCTGGTGGAACTCCTGGCCGGACACCAGTTACTGAAAGAAAAATACCTGCCGGAAATCTGTCGCCTGCTGCGCTGAAATATCCGTTTGATACAGTACTGGAATCCGGCGTATCATGAATAATGAGTTTCTTTGCGCATGTACTGGACCATCCTGGGAGTGACCGCCGCGCTGCTGCTGTTGTATTGCATCAGTATCCTGCGTTACCGGCGCTGGTTCCTCAACTGTGAGATCCAGGGTGCCGGAGAAACAGTCAACCCGGACTGCTTTTTTTCGGTCATCCTGCCAGCACGCAATGAAGCTGCGGGAATTGCCCAATGCCTCCATGCCATCCTGGACCAGGCAATCCCTTCCGATCGTTTTGAAGTAATCGTTATCAATGATCATTCAACGGACGATACCGAACAAATAGTAAGAAAACTGCAATTCAGCTATCCCCATCTGCGCCTGATCAACCTGGGTGATTATTTCGCTGAAGGAAGTCTCAATGCGTATAAAAAGAAAGCCATAGCCATTGCGATCGATCAGAGTCGCGGCAACTGGATCGTAACCACAGATGCAGACTGCCGACCAGGCCCGGCATGGCTGCGGACCTACGGAAATTTTATACAAAAAACCGGTGCGGTGTTTGTGGCAGGGCCCGTATGCCTGGATGATACCGGCAGTTTCCTTTCGCATTTCCAGGTATTGGATTTCCTGAGCCTGCAGGGTATCACGGCCGCCGCTGTTTCTGCCGGATACCATACCATGTGCAATGGGGCCAACCTGGCTTACCGCAAAGAAGTTTTTTATGCGGTGGATGGGTTTACAGGAATTGATGGCTTAGCCAGCGGCGATGATATGTTGCTCATGCACAAGATAAAACAGGCATACAAAGGTCGGCTTGGATATCTATTCAACCGGGATGCGATCGTACACACAGATCCCATGCCTGATTGGAAAAGTTTCCTGAACCAGCGCATTCGCTGGGCTAGTAAGGCTGACCGCTATCAGGATGCCAGTATATCCCTGACCCTCTGGCTGGTTTACCTGGTGAATGCCCTTTTATTGTTGTTGGGCATATTGGGTTTCTTTGTAAAAAATGGTTGCAGCAACTGGCTGGTGCTGATGGGATTGAAAACTTTAACAGAAATCAGCTTTATGTGGCCCGTGGCAAGATTTTATGGGAAGGAATCGCTGCTGGTATGGTTTCCGGTTATGCAGCCTTTTCATTTGATATATACCGTTATAGCAGGATGGCTGGGCAAATTTGGCCAGTATGAATGGAAAGGACGGAAAGTGCACTAAGCTTTTTTCTTTTCCGGCTCCGGCCACCAGGCGTATAAAATCATGGGAATCAGGAGAAAAAGGGAAACCAGGAAATGCAACAGCTTTTTCATAAGTGGCCTTTTTAGATAGACTCTCATTAGTTAACAATGTTTATGCTAAAAACCGCGATTTCGGTAAAAACCTAAAAATATTCGGTTAATTCATAATTCGTAAACCCCGACCGTGCCTATATCTTTTCATCAAATCAGCCTTTTCAGAAAGCTCTGGTCTTATGCCGGCGCTCGTTTTGGCCTGATTGTGATTGCTTTATGTATTTTTTTGGCCTGTTTTGGCTACCTGATAGCGCCTGATCCTTCT
>CAZAOR010000343.1:0-6316 GCA_964486805.1 uncultured Sediminibacterium sp.
AAGGAAAAATCGTTTGTGAGGCAGGTAATTTGCGCCTTGCGGCCAACGGCGATTGTGCCAATCCGATTATCCAGCTTCATCACCCTGGCTGGATAGAGGCTCACCATGCGAAGCGCTTCTGCTTCTGAGATCCCCGCTTCCCGCATCAGCAGCTGCACGGCTTTCAGCATGGTCAGGGCCGACCCACTGAGAATACCATGCGCCTCGTACTTATCGCCGGACAGGTAATGCTGGTAAGGACCGGAATTTGTTTCGGTTACCGCATCCGTGATAACGAAGAGTCTTTCGCCCATGATCTTTTTGGCTATCCGGATAGCAGCAAAATCAACATGGTATCCATCTGGAATAATACTGGCGCATACGGCCGGGTGATCCAAAACGGCGCCTGTGATGCCTGGTGCCCGGTGTTGCAGGGGGCTCATTGCATTATACAGGTGTGTGGCAGCGGTTACACCGGCATTGAATGCGTCGGTTGCATCTTCATAACTGGCATTACTATGACCGGCCGATACAATGATTCCCTGATCCAGGATAAACCGGATCAGTTCGGGAGCCACTGTTTCCGGTGCCAGTGTGATCATGGTGATCACGCCTTTGCCAAGCCTGAGTAAAGAGGTTAGTTCCTCTTTATCGGGGCTATGAATGAACTGATCAAGGTGGGCACCCTTTTTCAGCGGATTGATCCAGGGGCCTTCCAAGTGCAGACCGATACATCCTTTCCCGCCTTCCGCTTGATATTGGCGTACGGCCTGTATACAGGACGCAACTACTTCCAGGCTGTTGGTGGCAACAGTGGGCTGAAAATAGGCAGTACCGCCAAGCAGGCAATAATCATACAAAACCTGCAGGGACTCGGGTTGCGGATGGGCCGAAAACAAGCGGCCGCCGGCTCCATATACCTGAATATCTATAAATGCGGGAGCCAGAATCGGATAGGCAGCATCCGGATTAAGGCCGGATATCCCAACTGGCTGAATATGGGTAATGATGCCGTTTTCCACCAGGACTTCCCGGTTTTCTTCCCACTGATGCCCGGTAAAAACTCGGTCGGCATGCAAACAAAGGCGGGTATCAGTCCTCATGTCCGGTATGAATATGAAATTGATCGGCATCTTTCCAGAAAGGGAATTGCTGCCGTACTTTTTCCAGCAAAGCCGGATCCAGTTGAATGGTATGTATATCTTCTTCGCCTGTTTTTTGATAGATTATTTGCCCCAGCGGATCGATGACCATACTGTCACCGCTGTAATAAATATTGTTACCATCATTTCCCACCCGGTTTACCCCGATTACATAGCACTGATTTTCGATCGCTCTAGCTGTAAGCAGTGATTTCCATGCATGGATGCGGCGTTCCGGCCAGTTGGCAACATATAAGAGTATATCGTATTCCGGCGCATCTTTCATCTGCTGGCGTGCCCAAACGGGGAAACGCAGATCATAACAAACCTGTAAATGAATACGCCAACCATTTACCCTTGCTATCATGCGACGGTTGCCTGCGGTGTAAGCTGCATCTTCCCCCGCATAGGCAAAGCGGTGTCGTTTATCATAGTGCCCGATCTGTCCATTGGGTAAAACCCACAGGAGGCGATTATAGTAGTGGTTGTTTTCTGCGATGATCACACTCCCGGTGAGAATGATCTTTCTTTCTGCTGCCAGTAGCTTCATCCATTGCACTGTTTCTCCTTCCATGGTTTCGGCCAATCTGGCTGCTTGCATACTGAAACCCGTGCTGAACATTTCAGGCAGGATAACCAGCTCTGCTTTATCTGGAATGGCACGTATCTTCTGGGCCAGTATGGAGCGGTTGGCAGCAGGATCTTCCCATTCCAGGTCGGTTTGTATCAGCGTACAGGTAAGGGGATGCATATACTGTTGCAAAAATAGCGCCTTTGTCAAGAAATCCGGTTAAGCTGGTGATACTGTAAAATCAGGGCATCAGGTAATTCAATTGAATCGAAGCGAATTGTTGTGGATGAATCTGAACAGGGGTTTCCCTGGTTTGGGATATCCAGGCAAGCTGTCCGGACCATTTTCCGGAAGCCAGGCAAATCCCGATGCTTTGTTGAAAAAACAAGGGGGCAGGATCCGAGTACACGCCGCTGTTTCCTTTGAACATGAGTCCACCTTGCAGGGTTGCATTATATACCTGGCAGATGAGTTCGGGTTTCCAGAATAGGAACCACTCCGCTTTGGGCGCATTACGGGTATCTGCCCGGGCATGCCATAAAACACTGTTTGCATCATCTGCTAAATGACCCAGGCAAATATTAGCACTTAAACCGGCCTGGGTATAGTTCATGCCCAAACTGGCTTCTGCCATGGGTTCCAGCTCCAGGGATGCGTTATGAACAACCGGCCGGGCATAAATGGCAGACAGATCCAGGCCCAGGGCATCCGGTACCTGGTATTGCCAGCCATTGAATGTTTTGTAGTTGAATATATGGTGATAGGCATCCTGCAGTGCTTCGCCCAGGGAGGCTTTGCCTGTTTGACCCAAAGTGGCGCTCCATTGAAACACTGAATTTGGTAAAAAACGTGTCTGGCTGAAGCGGGCATAAAGGAATCCGCAAAAGGGGCGGTCGATATCAGATTTGTTGCGAATGGTCAGCCGGAAGGGTGTGAATATTTTTTGACCCAGTTCGTAGTTGCTGAGCCTTTTTTGATCTCCGTGGTAATAGGCAGTACGGTAATTCAGAAAAATACCATTGGTATAATAAGCATCTTTTTCCTGGAAAAGATAGGCGTCATTTTCGGTGGTAACCGACAATTCATGTTTGTAAACCCCTGATCCGCCACCCGGTTGTGCCAGGGAACTGCCTGTAAAAAGGCAGCATAACAGAGGAATATGAAAACGGGCAGACATGTCGAAAATTCAGAGTTACGTTATTTAGCCGGTTTAGACAGGTTTTTTTGAACAGCGGCCCGGGCAATACCTGTCTCATAGCCTTTTTGCAAGAGATATGCCAGGGTTTTAGCCTGTTTTGTAAGTGGGTGACTGTCACCCAACTGTGAGAATTTGGCAGCAGCCAATTTTTCGGCAACGGCGGCATATTCGATCGGATCAATTTCCTGCAAGGCAGTCCGGATATTGGCTTCACTGACCCTTTTTTGGTGCAAAGCAGTCCGGATTTTTATTTTCCCCCATTTTTTCAGGCGAAAATGGCCCCCGGCAAAGAGGCGGGCGTAACGGCTTTCATTCAGGAAGTTCTCCTCGATCAGCGAACAGATCAGGGATGCCACCTCTCCGGGATAAAGCCCCATATCATAGAGTTTTGCCTGCACTTCGGCATGACAGCGCTCCCGATAGGCACAAAACTGCCGGATTTTTGGGAGGGCGGCTTCCGGGGAAATCCTTTTTTTCACGCTTGCAAAATTCGGATAATCCGGTAATTTTGTCGCTCCATCTGATATCTGATCCAATTCCGTTTATTCCAATTCCTGATTGCTTCACCGATACAAAATTTATGGCGGCTGAAAAACGAATAGTATGCCTGATAGATGATGACAATATCTATCAATATACTGCGAGGGTCATACTTGAATCCACGGGATTGACCCGCCATATCCATTCCTTTTATAACGGACGTGAGGCCCTGAACTATCTTACGGAACATTGTAAAGATGATGCAGGCATTTTTCCGGATGTGATTTTTCTGGACATCAATATGCCCGTAATGAATGGCTGGGAGTTCCTGGAAGAATACCTGAAACTGCATCCTTCCTTGCCCAAACCCGTGGTCGTTTATGTTGTAAGCTCCTCTGTGGATACCGGTGATATGCGAAAATCACTTTCCTATGAAGTTGTGAGTGATTATCTTGTGAAACCGGTGAACAGAAGCAAGTACCAGGAACTGATGGAAAGTCTCTGACAAACCAATCCACAACTCATTCACATTCGGCAGCTTAGGCCGTTCCTGCGGTAATTCTCTTGCAAAATATTGACAAATTAGATTAGGTTTGTTGCGAACCTAAATTCTGCAGAATGAAATTCATTGTTTCTTCGTCCTCTTTGTTAAAACACCTGCAGCAGATCAGCGGTGTGATTAACGCAAATACTGTGTTGCCGATACTGGAAGACTTTCTTTTTGAGATCCAGGATAAGAAACTGACCATTGTTGCCACTGACCTTGAAACCGTGATGCGTGTTCAGATGGAAGTGGAGAGTAAGGCAAATGGCAAAGTGTGTATCCCGGCCAAAATATTGCTGGATTCCCTCAAAAACATTGCTGATCAACCCCTGACCTTCAATATCGACAAAAACTTTGCGGTAGAAATTACCAGTGATAACGGCAAGTACAAGGTAATGGGTGAAAATCCCGATAATTTCCCCAAAGAGCCGGCTGCAGACGACACAACCGGGTTTACCATGACCAGTACGGCCCTGCTGACGGCGATCAATAAAACCCTTTTTGCAGTAAGCAGCGATGATCTCCGTCCCGCAATGACAGGTGTGTTTTTTGAGTTGTCAAAAGATGCGGTGCAGTTTGTGGCGACAGATGCACACCGGCTGGTTCGTTACCGCCGGATTGATACTTCCGCCAGCAAAACCGATTCTTTTATAGTACCTAAGAAACCCCTGAACCTGCTGAAAAATGCACTTCCGGATAATGAGGACACACTCAATATCAGCTATAACAGCAACCATCTGTTTGTCAGCCATGGCTCTACCCAGATGATCTGCCGGCTGATTGACGCCCGTTTTCCCGACTATAAAGTGGTAATACCTGCGGAAAATCCGTATCATCTTGTTGTGAACAAAGCCGATTTCCAGAACGCCCTGCGCAGGGTGAATGTGTTCAGCAATAAAAGCACCAACCAGGTAGCTTTGAGCATCACCGGAAGTGAATTGCAAATGGCCGCCCAGGATGTTGACTTCAGTTTTGAAGGGAACGAGCGAATGAATTGTGAGTACAATGGCGAAGACCTGCAAATTGCATTTAATGCCCGGTTCCTGATTGAGATGCTGAATGCAGTTGATACGGATGATATCCGTATGGAATTGTCCACTCCAACCAAGGCTGGATTGATAAAACCCACCGAGCAGGCAACAGGCGAAGACCTGCTGATGCTGGTAATGCCTTTGATGCTGAATAATTAACCATCGGACTTTACCCATTCATGCCAGTCCGCAGCAAGGGGACTTGGCGCGTGTATTGGAAGATAATTTCTTTTACATCGACTGATATTTTCGTACATTCCTGTATAGAAAATGCCTGCCATGCTGCAAAACCTGGTATATTATTTTGAACAGATATCCAGCCTGCACCGGGCGATGATACTTGCGGGCGGATTGTGTTTTTTCTGGATACTCGAAGGATTAATTCCCCGCTTTCATTTTAACTACCATAAATGGAAGCATGCCGGGGTGAACCTGTTTTTTACTTTCACGACCATTCTCATCAATTTTGCATTTGCCGTGCTCATCGTTCGTTCATGTGGTTGGGTGTCTGCTCATCACTGGGGTTTACTGCAATCGGTTAAGATGCCACTATGGCTATACCTGCTGGCGGGACTGCTGTTGATGGACCTGGTAAGTGCTTTCAGTATTCATTGGATAGAGCACAAAATAAAATGGATGTGGAAGTTTCACATCATACACCATGCTGACACACATGTGGATACCACCACCGCCAACAGGCACCATCCGGGCGAAAGCGTTTTCCGGGCCATCTTTACCCTGGCGGGAGTTTGTATCCTGGGTATATCCTTCTGGCTGGTCATGCTATACCAAAGCCTAAGCGTAACTCTTACCCAATTCAATCATGCCAACATCCGATTGCCGAGAAAATTAGATCTGGCACTCAGCTGGTTCCTGGTTTCGCCGGATATGCATAAAGTGCACCATCATTTCCGAAGGCCCTATACTGACAGTAATTTCGGGAATATATTTTCGGTATGGGATCGCCTTTTCGGCACCTATCAAGGTCTGCCTGCAGAAGGCCTGCATTATGGGCTGGATGTGCTGCCAGATCCCCAAACAGAACACCTGGGATACCAGCTTGGAATTCCCTTCGATAAAACCATCCCTACGGACTATTAGCCTGTTGCAGAAACCTGCATCTTTGTAAAAAATCCGCATGAAAATTATTGCCATGATACCCGCCCGGTATGCTGCTACCCGATTCCCGGCCAAGCTGATGCAAATGCTCGGCAATAAAACAGTGATCAGGCATACGTATGATAATACAGTTGCTACCGGCTTATTCAATGAGGTATATGTGGTAACAGACAGTGATATTATTTATGCAGAGATAACCTCAAATGGCGGAAAGGCAATCAAGAGTAAACGGCCGCATGAAAGCGGCAGCGA
>CAZAOR010000344.1:0-2865 GCA_964486805.1 uncultured Sediminibacterium sp.
ATCAACCGGCAGATGGGATCCTTCCATTTTATCGCAACGCTGATCACCGATCTAGAACTCATATACGATGATCCATTTGCCGGGGACTATTGCGGTACCTGCCACCGTTGTATCGATGCGTGCCCGACAGAAGCCATCCATGAGAATAAGATCGTGGATGGCAGTCGCTGTATCAGCTATTTTACCATCGAATTAAAGGACGCTTTGATACCGGAAGCATGGAAAAACCGGTTCGACAACTGGCTTTTTGGCTGCGATACCTGCCAGGATGTTTGCCCCTGGAACCGGTTTAGTCAGCCACATGTGGAACCGGCCTTTCAGCCAATACCTGCCATCCTGCACCTGACAACCAAGGAATGGGAAGAAATGAGTGAGGAAAGTTTCCGGAAGATATTTGCCCAATCGCCGCTCAAAAGAAGCAAATACAGCGGTATCAGAAGAAACCTGCATTTCATTCAAAACCCCTGAGCCATTTACTGCCTTACCTTTACACCATGAGCCTGATTGAAAGAGACCGGCAGGTGATCTGGCATCCTTTTACCCGCCAGAAAAACCGCCCCGACCCTGTTCCGATAATCAAAGCCAGCGGCAGCCTTTTGTACGCAGAAAACGGCAATACCTTGATAGATGCCATCAGCAGTTGGTGGGTCACTTTGCACGGACATGGCCATCCTTATATCGCAGAAAAAATATACCGGCAGGCGCTGCAATTGGAGCAGGTCATCTTTGCCGGTTTCACACATGAGCCGGCAGTGCAGTTGGCAGAAAGATTACTGCCTTTATTACCTGGGGATTTCTCGCGCATTTTTTACAGTGACAATGGCTCCACTTCTACCGAAGTGGCGTTAAAAATGGCAGTTCAATACTGGTGGAACCAGGGACAGCCAAAACGAAATAAAATAATCGCTCTCAGGAATGCCTACCATGGCGATACGTTCGGTGCAATGAGTGTCAGCGATCGAAGTGTTTTTACCCTCGCATTCCAGGACCTTTTTTTTGAAGTCCTTTTTATCGATGCCCCAACGGCTTCCTCTTTACCGGAGACTGCCCGTTTGATCGGGCAACACCGGGATACCATCGCAGCCTGTATCTATGAACCCCTGGTGCAAGGTGCAGGGGGTATGCAGATGTACCAGCCGGAGCACCTGGATCAATTTTTACAGTTATGCCAGTCATATGGTATCCTTTGTATTGCAGATGAAGTAATGACCGGGTTTGGCAGGACCGGTAAATTATTTGCCAGTGAATACGCAGGCACAAAACCTGATATCATTTGCCTCAGCAAGGGACTCACCGGCGGCACCATGGCCCTGGGTATTACTGCCTGTAACGATAAAATCTACCAGGCATACCTGCAGGATGATCTGCGCAAAACATTTTTCCATGGCCATTCCTTTACGGCGAACCCGATCGCCTGCAGTGCCGCCTTAGCCAGTCTTGACTTGCTGGAACAAACCAACTGCCGCGAAAAAATCAACTGGATACATCAGCAGCACCTGTTGTTGGCAGGGCGCTTGCAGAACCTGCCCTACCTGAAAAATATCCGGGTACGCGGCACGATCTTGGCCTGTGAAGTGCAGGAAGGAGAAGACGGATATCTGAACAGTATTAGTCAGGTGATTACGGCCGGCGCTCTTGCAGCTGGCGTATATTTACGACCGCTTGGAAATACCGTGTACCTGATGCCGCCTTATTGTTTTACGGAAACTGAAATGGAAAAAGTACAGCAGGTGGTATGGCATTTGTTGTCAACCCTTCGGTCCTAATGTGCTTCCGCGAGTATCTTGAGTTTTTGCAGATTCTTTTCCATCATTGTACCCAGAATCTTATCATTCATCATGGAGCCTAAACGCTCCCAGGGATACCAGTGGAGATTTTCCTCAAACTGCCACTGTACAATGGTTGTGGCACTATCGGCTGAAGGAATCCAGCGAAAGGTAGCGATTTGCCGGCTGCCATTCTTACTGGTCCAGATAGTAACCATGCTGGAATCTGATACCGACTGAACACTTACCTGCATTGGACCCACGAGGGTATCTGTTCCGGGATGCAATTGAATGGACGATGCAGACAATCCTTCCATCCAAGACGGCCAGGCCCTGATATCGGTAACAAAGGGACGGAACCGGCGAACGGGTGCCTGCACATCTGTGGCGCGGGAAACAAGGATATGTCCCGGTAATAACAAACCAATCGCAGCAGCCACGCAAAAGATAATCACCAAACTGAACAGGCCGAGACGTATCAATCTGCGCATCACTATTCCCACTTAAAAGTTTTGAATGCAATCGCATAAACCACTACCGCCCAGATACCGAGCACACCGATTTCCCGCCAGGAACTGGCCAAGCTGGCGCCTTCAAAAGCAATATTGCGCATCGCATTATTGAAATGGGTAAGCGGCAGTATTTTACAGAAGGGCTGCAGCCAATCCGGGAATACATCAATTGAAAAAAAAGTACCTGCCAGCAGGAACTGGGGCAGGGTAATGATATTGGCAAAAGGCGGAATGGTACTCTCTGTTTTCGCCACACTGCTCACGATAAATCCGAAGCCCATGAAAAGCAGCAATGCAATAAAACTAAGGATCATGATATCCAGGAATGTCCGGAACCCGTGTACCAGGGTAAAATGAAAGAAGAAATGCCCCATCCCGATGATGATAATGGCTGTCAACATCTGGAAAATGACCCGGCTCAGCGCCTCGCCCAATACAATATACCCACGCCTGATCGGTGTTGCGTAAAACCGTTTTAAAACCAGTTGCTGCCGGAGGTTAAAGAACAGGAAAGCCACCCCGAACACGCCGGAACTAAGCAGGGAAAAACCGAGCTGACCCGGCAAAATGAAATCAATCGTCCGGTA
>CAZAOR010000345.1:0-2805 GCA_964486805.1 uncultured Sediminibacterium sp.
TCCTTACAGCCTGCGGCTTTGGTTTGCGCGATTACAGTATATTTTCTCGTTTCGTCTGCAACGAGCTGCTGGGAATAATTGTGCTGATGCGGGAAATAATAATATGGATACCATAGCGTGACATCGTAAGGGAAATTGCCCGAGGTAAGAAGCGTAAAAATATCGTCGGTGAGTACCATAGTATCGGGCAAAGCAGTAAGCGACAATACAAAATTCTCAACGGTGACGGTCGCCTCTGCAGTATCGGTGCAGCCATTGGAACTGGTCCCGATAATAGTATAAATAGTAGTAGAATCGGGTGTAACAAAGACGGAATCGGGCGCAGTGAAACCTACCCAAGCCAGTTGGTCTGTGCCAGAGGCTATTAGTTTTACTGTATTACCCGGGCAAATAGCGGTATCGCCCGGCGTGATATAAACTGAATCGGCGAGCAGGATATTTATGAACAAGTTACGGTAAACACTATCGCAGCCGGCAACGGTATGGAGCGTATCGGATATAGTGGTGGAGCTATAATATGGCATGTTGTTTACAAGCAAGCCGCGACAGCCAGTGACCGTATCGTGGATACTGACCGGTACTACGGGATTTATGATTATAGCCGTGGCCCTGATAACGCTATCGCAGCCATGCTGGCTGTGCAAAGTATCGACAACAATGGTGGAAACCGTGTATGTATTGTTATTAAACACGACACTGTTGCAACTGGTTATGGTATCAAAAACAGGAGTTTGCTGGTTGGGATAAACGATAATATACATGTTATTGAACAGGCTGTCGCAACCCGCCGCGGTCTGGACTGTGTCACCGATGATGGTGGATGACGTATAGTCCACAGCATTGTACAAAACATGACCACATCCGCTGGTGGTATCGTTTATGGTAACCGCCGCGTTCTGGATGATGATATGCGCCGTATTGTAAACACTATCGCAACCGAGGTAGCTGTGCAAGGTATCATGTACCGTAGTAGTGGCGGCATAAGGATTACCATTATAAATAATGGTATGGCAGGAAGTAATAGTAGTATCGTGCGTGGCCGGGAACGACACGGCGAGGTGCAGCTTTACAATACTGTCGCAACCGGAAACCGTAGCGAGCGTATCGTTGTAAATGCCTGCGGCGTTAAGATTCTGATTGTTGAAGAAGTAGAAATTACCATTATTAATACATGCGTAAATATCGGTAGTGACAACTCCTGTTACCGGCGCCAGCATGTTGTTTATCCAGGTAGCATTGGCAGGCGTATTCGGGACACCGGGAGTCTCATCAGTTGAAGCGCTTCCGGATACCCAACTGGCGACATTATTATACTGATCGTCGGTGAGATAGTACACTTTATTGGAACCCGAAGCCGCTATATAGATATCGGCAGCGGCAAAATTGTTAATACCGCCATACCCGAAAGAGTGGTATGCGGCGGCTAAATTGGCGGGGCTTGTAACAATGAAGGCATCACCGCTGTTATTAAGGCCGGAAGTATTCCAGTCGCCACCTGATACAAAACCCGTTGTAGGATAAACATAATTGGCAACTGAAGGCGAAACGGGCGTGGATGGATTGCGCTCAAGATATGTGGAAGAAGCGGGAACAATATAGACATGATCGTGATTGGCATCTGTAGGATCATCCGGGGGCACGGCAGGATTAGGGTCACCATCGTTGTAAACAACTATAATAGAGCCAAAAGGCACGCAAGACCAGTTTGAGACAGAAGCGAAACGCATACATCCGGTGGCTATACCCTGGCCGGTGCCCGCGCCAAGCCAACCATTGTTGTCATCTATTATCCAGCCCCTTATATCAGCGCAGCTATCGGAGCAAGTGCGCGTACCAACGACCACTAATTCAGCATACTCTTTTGATCCGCTCGTTCCTTGGGATACTTCATTGATCCTGAGCTGAGCATATAGGCAGGAAGGAGATAATAAGAGTAAAGACAGCAGTATTAAAACACTGTTAAGTGCTTTATATACAAAGCGTAAGTCGTGAAAAGAGTTTATCATATATATAAACGCTATGAGGATAAACATTTTAAAGGGCAAAGGTAGCCAGCCAAGATTACGTTAATCTTAATAGCGTTTCAGTCCTGTAACTCAGAATTAAAAAACGTGTTATCAAAACATTATTTCAACCTAAAATGATAACAATAAAGCAATATGATAGATAAGCAGCGGTCTGCGTTAAATTTCAGTAAATAATTAAAGGGCCCATTATGAGCCCTTTAATTATTTTATGAATCCTAATGATCCGAAATCAATTATTCAGGAAAGCTTTAATTTTTTGCCTGACTGAGGAGCTGACGGGCACGAGCGGCATGCGCAACACATTCTCGCACAGGCCCATTTCAGACAGGACACATTTTACACCAGCCGGACTACCCTCCGCAAACAGCAGATCGACACCTGTGAGCAACTTATAATGTA
This sequence comes from uncultured Sediminibacterium sp., assembly GCA_964486805.1. Classification (GTDB taxonomy): domain Bacteria; phylum Bacteroidota; class Bacteroidia; order Chitinophagales; family Chitinophagaceae; genus Sediminibacterium. The sequence continues at coordinate 2,427 of CAZAOR010000345.1, forward strand.
CTTTACGGGCTTTATCCATTTTACCGACAATAGACAGGTTGATCATTTCCGTAAACTCGCGTGTAAAGCAATTAGCCGCTACGGAAATCACGCCGTCCATCCCTATAGCAATATGTGCCATAGCAAGGTTATCATCGCCGGAGAGAACAATGAAATCATCAGGCTTATGGTGTATGATCTCCATGCACTGCACCATGTTTCCACTGGCTTCTTTTATACCAATAATATTATCGATATCAGTTGCAAGTTTGAGTGCTGTGGCAGGCAAGATATTACAACCTGTGCGGCCGGGAACATTGTATAAAATGACCGGTTTATCAACAGCATCGGCGACGGCCTTGAAATGTTTATATAAGCCCTCCTGGGATGGTTTATTATA
>CAZAOR010000346.1:0-4355 GCA_964486805.1 uncultured Sediminibacterium sp.
TGTTTGGTTTTTTGCCGCTAATTTTACAGGCCATGGCTTATTTCAACTGGAATGATTCTATTAACTTTTTAAGCAAGCTCCGGCCGGCCAAAATATGGAATGCCGCTAAAGTGTTCATTAGCTACCAGTTAAGTCGTTTCACCGGTCGCCCGATTCAATGGGGCTATCCAATATCCGTATCTTTTGAGCCCACTACTTCCTGCAACCTGCGTTGCCCGGAATGCCCGAGTGGCCTTCGTGCATTTACCCGCCCTACCGGTATGCTGGAAAGCAGTTTTTTTCGGAAAACCATCGACGAGATCCACCGGGAATTGCTGTACCTGATCTTTTATTTCCAGGGAGAGCCTTATCTCAACCCGGATTTTCTGGACATGGTACAATACGCCAGCCAGAAAGGAATCTATACTGCCACTTCTACCAATGCACATTATCTGACAGACGAAAAAGCCAGGCAGACCGTGGAAAGCGGGCTCGACCGGCTGATCATTTCTATTGATGGGACTACCCAGGAGGTTTACCAGCAATACCGCATCGGCGGAAAACTGGACAAAGTATTAGCCGGAGCCCGCAATATTGTGAAATGGAAAAAAGCGCTGAAAAGCAGGACCCCCTTCATTTTTTTCCAGTTCCTGGTGGTTCGCCCCAATGAACACCAGATTGAATCAGCGAAAGCGCTGGCCAAAGAAATCGGGGTTGATCAGATTCGCTTCAAAACAGCGCAGGTGTACAATTATGAGCTTGACCCGCATGGACTGATACCCGAAAACAATAAATACAGCCGCTATACGCGCGATCAACAGGGCCGGATGCAGGTAAAAAGCGGAATGGGTAATCATTGCTGGAAACTATGGCATGCCAATGTGATTACCTGGGATGGCCTGGTGGTTCCCTGCTGCTTTGACAAAGACGCTATGCACCAGCTTGGGAATTTACAGGTGCAGGGATTCAAAGCTGTCTGGCACAATGAGAATTACCGGCAATTCAGGCACGAACTCATGAACAGTCGCAAGAATATTGATATCTGTGCCAACTGCAGCGAGGGCCTGAAAGTATGGGAAAGCGCCTGATTCGTACCGCTGATAGATCATTTTTCCTATCTTAGACGGCTTTCGTACCCGTTTAATGAGCATAGAAAAAGATATACAACAACAGTCATTCCGGAATGAATTCCAGAAAGCAGCCGTTAATCTGATTTTCTCTGCCAACTGGCTGAACGAAAAAATCAAGAGCTTCCTGGAACCGGAAGACATCACACCGCAGCAATATAATATCCTCCGGATACTCCGGGGCAGTAAGCGGCCAATGAGTACCCTGCAGATCCGGGAGCGCATGCTCGATAAAATGAGTGATACCAGTCGCATTGTGGAAAGACTACAAAAAAAAGGGCTGGTAGAAAAGAAAATCTGTTCTGCCGATAAGCGCCTCGTTGATATCGTTATCTCACGAAGAGGTTTACAATTACTCGACAAGCTGGATGCGCGGATTGACAGCCTGGATAATGCCATGGAGCATCTTTCTGAACCGGAAGCCAGAACACTGAATGAACTGCTCGACAAGATGCGCAACTGCCAGCAGGCCTGACAATAGCTTACAGTAGGCCCCGGCTATAAGGCACTGAGTATTAATGAATGTAAATAAAGCTACTTAATCCGCCATTCAAATTCATTCCTGCTAACTTTAGAAAACAAAGAATTAAACTGTGCCCGAGGATATATATGTGAACCGGAATTGGTTTTTACCTGTATATCCGACAACTCTGTAAGATCAGGCATAGAAATATTATAACCAGAAAGTGCTGTTTCAAGTTGAAGGAGTTTTTGTGGTGGCACTTCGTATGTTATTATAAGGTTTATTGAGTCATACTTTTTTATATAGTCAAGAGGATTATAGGTAATGGTTGAGAGGATGCTTTTGTAGTTGCGCCCTTTGTAAAGGCTGTCAAGATATGGTTTATTGTACCTGACAACAATATCTATTGGGCCTTTAGTAGCATTCAGAATATGTACGCTATATGAAGAGTCGCATGAACACAGCAAGGCCAAACAGATACTTATTAAAAAGTATGGTTTCATATTTTTTGTTTTATTATTCTATTGCGGATAATTTGCTGGTTGAAGGGCAATTGCAGAGTTGGGCCCAAAAAATGCATTTGCAAGGCCGTTTGCTACTCTTTCAGTCCAAGTGCCTTGGTGAAAAGATAAAATGTAGCACTATAGATGCTTTTAGGTACTACAAAAGTATTATACCAAGCAGAGCCGGGTATGGTTTAATGGGGGGAGGAGGAATAATTAAACCGGATTAAAGCTAATGAGTTTTTGAGTGCATGCAAATTTTTTGAGAAAGGACAAAAGAAACCCCCAGACGCAGGCTTTGTGTCGTTTTACCGATCTGTGTCAGCGGGTTGAGCACAAGGGACAGAGATATCAACCTGCTGGGATATGCCAGGTCATTGGTTCCTTATCTTTACCCCATGAAATTAATTCGCACCACGCTGATCCCCCTGTTAAGCCTGCTGATTACCTGTTCCGTCTATGCCCAGAAAGGCAGCCCCAATTATGAATTCAGGGCGGTATGGGTAGCTACTGTGGATAATATTGACTGGCCGAGTAATAAACACTTGTCGGTAGAAGAACAAAAAGCGGAGTTCATCCGCCTGCTGGATATGCACCAGCGCAATGGCATGAATGCCGTTGTTGTTCAGGTAAGACCCGCGGCCGATGCATTCTACCCCTCCCAGTATGAGCCCTGGAGTGAGTTCCTGACCGGACAGCAGGGCCTGCCCCCCACTCCTTATTACGATCCGCTTGATTTCATGATCAGCGAAACACATAAACGGCACATGGAGTTTCATGCCTGGCTGAACCCCTATCGTGCCGTGTTCAACCTGAAAACATCTTCCATTGCCCCCTCCCATATCACCAGGATCCACCCGGACTGGTTCCTCGTATATGGCGATAAAAAATACTTCAACCCCGGATTACCACAGGTCAGGGCGCATCTTGCCAGGGTAGTACGCGACCTGGTTACCCGCTATCCCATCGACGGCCTGCACATGGACGATTATTTTTATCCCTACCGTATTGCCGGCAAGGAATTTCCCGACCAGAAAGATTACCTGCAATACGGGCATGGCCTGAGTAAAGATGACTGGCGGCGCAGCAATTGCGACAGTGTGATTGAAATGATCCACCATATCGTACGCAGCGTGAGCCCGACCATGAAGTTCGGCGTAAGCCCTTTCGGGGTATGGCGCAACAAAAGCCAGGACCCCATGGGCAGTGATACCAAAGCAGGTCAAACCAATTATGACGACCTGTATGCCGATATCCTGTTGTGGCTGAAAAAAGGATGGATTGATTATGTGGTACCCCAACTCTATTGGGAAAGAGGCTTCAAGCTGGCCGACTACGATATACTGCTCAACTGGTGGAACCAGCATACTTACGACAAACAATTGTATATCGGACTGGGCATTTACCGGGCCGGCAGCAATACCGCCTGGAGAAATAAAAATGAACTGCCCGCCCAGATACAGGCCTTGCGCAGTTATACCACCACGCAGGGTGCCGTATATTTCAGCAGCAAAAACTTTGAAAAAAACCCGAATGGCTGGAGCGATAGCCTCCGGCTGCATTATTACCGCTACCCGGCACTGATACCGCCCATGCCCTGGCTCAGCAATCATCCGCCTTCGGCGCCGCTTTCAGAAAAACTCAATGACAACCAAGTGAAACTGGTTTACAAAGGGCTGCAAAAAATAAAAGGATTTGGTATTCTTACCCTCACCCTGAATACAGAAGTACAGTTTAAATTAGCACAATTGGTACAGGTGATCTGGAATGCCGAATCCGCTACTGTTGACTTGTCTGCAGTACCGGATGCGGCCAAAAAAAGGATTTTTGCCGTAGCGATCGGGGACGACAATACCGTGAGTAAGATGGTGGAATTAACCCGCTAAGCGGCTCAGTGCATTTCCAGTACGGTGGTTTGTCCCTGCCATTCGCCAAATAATCGGGAAACCGCCTGGAAACGATAGGCGAAAATCTGACGAACCTTTGCTTTAACAAACCAGTCATGGGCCATATTACCCAGCCAGCCCAAGGGTAAACGATAATGCACAATATCCGTCATTTCAACCCCCCCGGCAATTTCTGAAAAATGGTGTTGATGATGCCATAGAGCATAGGGACCAAAACGTTGTTCATCAATAAAGAATTTCCCTTCTGCTACCTGCGTGATCTCGGTCATCCAGTATACGGGCACCCCCAGTAAGGGTCGTACTTTATACTCAATAATCTGTCCGGGGTACATATAGTCACCGTGATAATGCGAAAGGATACGGAAATCCAGTTCGG
>CAZAOR010000347.1:0-3174 GCA_964486805.1 uncultured Sediminibacterium sp.
AAGCCGGTTCATTGTGTGGCCGACTGAAACGGTTCCAGGGGCATACATCCTGGCAGGTATCGCAGCCAAAAAGCCAATTATCGAAATGGTTTTTCCATGCTTCCGGTATCAAAGCATCTTTTAATTCGATGGTAAAATAGCTGATACATCGGCTGCCTTCCACCACCTTATTGTCGTTTATTGCTTCTGTCGGGCACGCATCGATACAACGGCGGCAGGTACCGCAATAGTCCCCGGCAAATGGATCATCGTATATGAGTTCTAGATCGGTGATCAGCGTTGCGATAAAATGGAAGGATCCCATCTGCCGGTTGATCAGGTTACCGTTTTTCCCAATCCAGCCTGCACCGGAACGGAGGGCCCAGCTTCTTTCCAGCACGGGTGCTGAATCTACGAATCCTCGGCCATGAATCTCACCGATTGTCGCGCTGAGTTGATCGATCAGTTGATTCAGCTTGGTCCGGATCACCTGGTGGTAGTCTTCTCCGAATGCATATTTGGCAATTTTAGGAATCCCGGCATCCTGTTGCTGTTCGGGGAAATAGTTTTGCAGCAGTGTGATCACGGATTTCGCACCGGGCACCAGTTTTCGCGGATCTATCCGGAGATCAAAATAACGCTCCATATACTGCATCTTGCCATGCATCCCTGCTTTCAGCCAGGATTCCAGTCGGCGGGCATCATCATCCAGGGGAACGGCTTTGGCAATACCGCAATAAGAGAAGCCAAGTTGCGCAGCAACCTGCTTCAGAAAACTGGTTTGTTGGATGGTAGTAGCCTGCAAGGAAATAATTTAATGACAATCCGACGGATAGCTGCCTGCCAGAAAATCGGTCAGCTTATTGAAAATGGCTTTGTTTTCATCCTTCAGGTTGCCCTTGGTAAAAAATATACTGGCATATCCATGACAAAAATCCAGACTCATCCAGGTGCCATTCAGCCCCGAGCCGAAAAGTAAGGTGCCGTTCCCATCTGCATCGGCCTGAGGAACCCAGGTTCCTAGTCCATAGGCATATCCTTCCATTGCTTCCGGATACTCTTTCATCATGGGAGGTGTTGTGCGCACCATTCTTAACGCCGCTATCGATTCCTCGCTGAGAATACGCTTGCCATTGAATACCCCTTTATTCAATAACATCGACAGGAAATTCATCAGATCATTGGGAGAAGATAAGGCACCTTCAGCCGGACCCGGTGCATTAAAACTGTAAAAACTCGTATTACGCATCATCAGTGGCCGGGTAATACGTTCCTGCATCAACTGTTCAAACCCGCGTTTTCCGACCACCTCCACACTACGGGCTGCCAGGTCGGGACCAATAGCATTAAAACGGAACTCGGTAGCCGGGTTTGCCTGGATCTCTCTTTTGGAAGCATATGTGATCGCCTCCTCATCCAGGTTTTCATATTTGCGCTTGTGACCAAACTCATCCTCTTTTTTGGCGTCGATGCCCGTCAGATGTGCCAGGCAATCGCGGATGGTAATATATCCTTTGGAATATTTGCTGTAAACAGGCAGGTACTGGCTTACTTTATCCCCGAGTGACAACTTTCCCTGATCCACAAAAGTCATGACCAGGGCGGCTGTCATCCATTGGCTCAATGCCCCTATTGGCGCCTGGGATTTGGCATTAAAATCATTGCCGATCGCCTTGGTATGCTGCAGCTTGCCGGCATGGCAAACCAGCCACACCAGGTTATTATCCCAATCTTTCCTGGACAGCTCCAATGCTTTGTCGGGCTGGCTGAAATCAGGTTGGGCGAAGCACACCTGAAAGAATAGCATGAAAAAGCCTAAAACACTGACTTTTAAGCAGAAAGAACGAATCGTCTCGGACATAATTGCCGTTTTTTTGGATTGGAGTATGCTTTGCAATTACTGTATTGTACCCGAAAATACAGCTCCGTACCCAGTCATCAAAGGCGAACAGGAGGTTTAACAAGTCCTGCGGAACAGAAAAAACGGGTAACAACTATCACCATGAACCTGAATAATTATACCATCAAAGCACAGGAAACCATCCAGGCCGCACAGCAACTGGCTTTCAACCAGGGTAACCCGAATATTGAAACGGCTCACCTGCTGAAAGCCCTTTTGTCTGATAAAGACAGCCCGATTGAATTCTTGTTGAAAAAAAATAATGTGAATCTGGGGTATGTCGCTGCAAAAATGGATGAACAGATTGAGCGCTTGCCCAAGACGCAGGCCGGAGATCCGGCACAAAGTATCAGCAGGGATCTGAATACGGTTTTGCTGAAAGCAAACCAGGTATTGAAAGAGTTTAAGGATGAATTCATCAGCCCCGAACACCTGCTGTTGGCATTGGTGCAGGTGAATGATGAAACCGGAAAAGTTTTGAAAGCAGCCGGACTGACCGAGAAAGGTTTGATTACAGCCATCAAAGAATTACGCAAAGGTGATACGGTTCAGTCTCAGACCCACGAAACCCAGATGCAGGCATTGAACAAATATGCCAAAAACCTGAATGAACTGGCCCGCCAGGGCAAACTTGACCCGGTGATCGGCCGGGATGAAGAGATCCGGCGAACCCTGCATATCCTTTCCCGCCGTACCAAAAACAATCCGATACTGGTAGGTGAACCCGGGGTCGGTAAAACGGCCATCGTAGAAGGCCTTGCCATGCGGATCATCAATGGCGATGTACCGGATAACCTGAAATCTAAAACCATATTCGCACTGGATATGGGGCAATTGATAGCCGGCGCAAAATACAAAGGTGAGTTTGAGGAACGCCTGAAAGGCGTAGTGAAAGAGGTATCAACCAGTGAAGGAGAACTGATTCTGTTTATTGATGAAATACATACACTGGTGGGTGCTGGCGGGGGAGAAGGTGCCATGGATGCGGCCAATATTCTGAAACCGGCCCTGGCCAGGGGTGAACTTCGTGCTATCGGCGCCACCACACTGAATGAGTACCAGAAATATTTTGAAAAAGACAAAGCTTTGGAAAGACGTTTCCAGAAAGTGATGATTGAAGAACCATCCATGGAGGACGCAATTTCCATCCTGCGCGGATTAAAAGACCGTTATGAAACCCACCACCACGTGCGTATCAAAGATGAAGCGATCATCGCAGCCGTGGAGTTATCGAACCGTTATATGACGGATCGTTTTCTGCCTGATAAAGCGATCGACCTGATTGATGAAAGTGC
>CAZAOR010000348.1:0-5775 GCA_964486805.1 uncultured Sediminibacterium sp.
CACATTCACCGGTTCAGCCTCAACCGGACTGGCGCTGAAATCAGGCAAACAGATATTGGAACAAAATGTGCCTTTCACTATGGAAGCAGATTCTCTCAATTGTATCGTTCTGGGAGAGGATGTGCAGCCAGGTATGCCGGAATGGGACCTGTTCCTGAAAGAGGTCAGGAAAGAAATGACAGTAAAGTGCGGCCAGAAATGTACGGCTATCCGCAGGATATTCGTGCCGGAAAACAGACTGCAAGATGTACAGATAGCTTTGGGCGCCCTGCTTTCCCAAACAGTTATCGGTAATCCGCTGAACGAAAAAGTGCGGATGGGCTCACTCGCAGGAGAATCACAAAGAAAAGAAGTACGTGCCCAGGTGCAGAAACTCCTGGCCTCTTCCCAATTGATTTATGGATCACTCGATAGTGTGCAGGTTATGGATGCAGATGAAGAGAAAGGAGCCTTCATAAGTCCCCTATTACTCCTGAATACGGATCCTTTCAGCAATTTGGCCGTTCATGAAGTGGAAGCCTTTGGTCCGGTTGCAACCCTGATGCCATATCAGAACAGCGAAGCTGCAATCACCTTGGCTAAGATGGGGAAAGGCTCACTGGTAAGTACGGTAGTGACGGCAAATCCTGCCATCGCCAAATCCTATGTTTTGGGCGCCGGTACTTATCATGGCCGCATACTCGTGTTGAATGCGGCCTGTGCCAAAGAAAATACCGGACATGGTTCTCCTTTGCCTTTATTGGTGCATGGGGGGCCGGGCCGTGCAGGCGGCGGGGAGGAAATGGGCGGTGTGCGCGGGGTATACCACTATATGCAACGTGTAGCCATACAAGGTTCGCCGGACATGCTCACAGCCATCAGTGAAACATACCAGCAGGGTGCCACTGGTCATGCCGATCCGGTGCATCCGTTTAAAAAATATTTTGAAGAACTTCAGCCCGGAGATCAGCTTATTACCGGTCCTAAAATGATTACCACGGAAGAAATAGATCGCTTTGCTGATCTGAGCGGAGATCATTTTTACGCGCATTTGCGCAGTACGGATTTCAGCGATACCTTGTTTGAAGGCCAGGTTGCACACGGCTACCTGTTGATGAGTCTCGCCGCCGGTTTATTTGTAGACAGTTATGAGAAGAATCCTGTACTCTTGAATTATGGAATTGATGCGTTACGATTCACCAAACCTGTTTACCCCGGTACAGCCATACATGTCCGGTTTACCTGCAAGGATAAGGTAAAACAGGAACAAAAAGAACCCGGTGATATTCCCCGCGGCATCGTGCGGTGGCTGGTGGAAATCCTGGATGATACAGATGAACTGGCCGGCGTGGCTACGATCCTGACGATGGTGCGTAGAAAGGAAGCATGAAAAATCAGCACGGAACGGAAACCAGTCCTCCGGCTTGAAAAAGTCATCCATGTTCTATCGCGATCCGGTTTAGAAACCCATGAAACGGAAAGCCTGCAAATGATTCATCAAATACCCCATACTCATCTTCCAACGAAGCTAAAGGAACCTATATGAACGATTTTTCTAAGGAATATGTGCAGTTGCAACTAACAGGTGGTATAGCACAGATTGAGTTTTATCATCCGCAGCGTAATTCCCTGCCTGGCGCCTTGCTGGAAAAGCTGGCAGCGACCATACGGGAAGCAGCATCGATTGCGGATACCCGTGTGATCCTGTTGCAGTCCGGTGGCGATCGGGTATTCTGCTCCGGCGCATCTTTTGATGAGTTAGCAACGATCCAGACGGAAGCAGAAGGACTGCAGTTTTTTTCCGGGTTTGCCAAGGTGATCAATGCCATGCGCAAAGCCCCGCAGTTGGTACTGGCTCGTATCCAGGGCAAATGCATCGGCGGAGGTGTGGGATTGGCGGCGGCGGCGGATTATGCTGTGGCGCATATATCAGCAGACATTAAATTAAGCGAACTGGCAGTAGGTATCGGGCCCTTTGTGGTTGGGCCGGCCGTAGAACGCAAAATGGGCAAAAGCGCTTTCTCGCAACTGGCGATTGACGCAACTGGATGGCGCAAAGCAGAATGGGCAATGCAACATGGGCTCTATGCTTCCGTACAGGATACAATGGAACAAGTGGATAGCACAATCCGGCAATTGGCGGGCACTTTATCTGCTTCTTCGCCAGAAGCGATGCGGGCCATCAAAGCCATGCTATGGGAAGATGCGGCGGATTGGGACTCCTTGCTCTTGGAGCGGGCGGCTATCAGCGGCAGGCTGGTATTAGGGGAGTATACCAAAAACTTTATTGCGGCATTCAAGGCCCGGCAGGAAAAAATATAAAAAAATCAGATAGCTTCCCTCCGGCAGGGAAACTATCTGAAAGCGTTGATCAGAGATCATCATATTGATACAGGGGATCCAATGGGGTGCCTGCTTTCATTTCAAAGACCGGTTTAATGATACCGTCTTTCAGGCCATAGACCCATCCATGCAGGTCAGGCCGCTGGTCATTGGCCCAGGCGCGCTGAATAATCGAGGTTTTTGCCAGGTGTTGCACCTGTTCCACCACATTCAATTCCACCAGCCGGTCAAAACGGGTATCCTCGTTTTCAATACCCTCCAGTTCTTCCCGGTGCAGGCGGTACACATCTTTGATATTGCGCAACCACATATTCAATACCTGCTTGAAGTCGTGGTTACTCATAGAAGCTTTGACACCGCCGCATCCGTAATGCCCGCAAACAATAACATGTTTTACTTTCAGGTGAACAACTGCATACTCCAGCACACTCAGCAGGTTTACATCGGTATGGATTACCAGGTTGGCGATATTCCGGTGTACAAATATTTCGCCGGGTTCGGTACCGGTAATCTGGTTGGCGGGTACCCGGCTGTCACTGCAGCCGATCCAGAGAAAATCGGGTGTTTGCAGGAGGGAAAGCCGCTTAAAATATTCCGGGTCACTCTGCACCATGTCGCCGGCCCAGGCTTTGTTCTCTAATAAAAGTTTTTCGTATGTTTTCATGATACTTGTATTTGGGGTTCGTTAAATAATTGATGCATGGGTTTGTTCATGCTTTTTTTAATGGTTACACGGATCTGCTTGAGGTGTGCATGCAGCAGGAAATTATTCACTTCTTCAATAATATCCCGGTCAATGAAATCTGCACGGGTAATATCCAGCAGGATAGCGGCATTTACAGGGACATCCTCCAGTTTCTTTTTCACGATTGGTTTATTCAGGAAAGAAACGTCTTTGCGGAAACGAACCAGGAAATGATCGCCGTCCTGAATTACCACAACGGCAGAACGGAAATTATTGCGGACCATGAAAAATAAACCGACACCAATGCCGATGAGGATGCCTGTTAAAAGATCTGTTACAAGAATAGCGGCGATAGTTACCACAAAGGGAATGAACTGATCCCAGCCCTTCCGGAAAAACTCCCGGAACAAAGGCAGTTTGGCCAGCTTGTACCCTGTAAAGATAAGGATGGCGGCCAAAGCACTCAATGGTATTTTATTCAGCCATTCCGGTACCAGTATCACAAAAACCGCTAAGAGTATGCCATGCAGGATAGTGGATAATTTACTTCTCGCCCCGGCTGAAACATTGGCGGAGCTTCGTACGATTACGGAAGTAAGCGGCAAACCGCCTATTAAACCAGACACCATATTACCAAGGCCCTGTGCCTTCAGTTCCCTATTGGGAGGTGTTACCCGCTTCAGGGGGTCTAATTTATCGACTGCTTCAATACCTAACAGGGTTTCCAGACTGGCAACGATTGCCAGGGTAACTGCCGTGACCCATACATCCGGATGGCTGATATAGGAAAGATCCGGAAAGCGGAAAAAAGAAAAAAATGACTGCAGACCGGTTGAAACGGGCAATGCCACCAATTGCTCCTTTGCCAATGCCCAATCGGGATCCAGTGAAACCAACCTGTCATGTATGATAAGGCCAAGTAATACTACCAGCAAAGGACCAGGTACCAGTTTCAACAAGGACTGTTTTTTAATAAATGGTTGCTCCCACAGGATCAGTAACAGGATGGAAGCGATGCCGATAATCGTAGCTGCAGGCGTAATAAACCGGAACGCTTTGAACATCTCGCTGAAAGTATTCTGATGATCTGATTGCAGAAAAGCCTGATCGCCTTCATAATCAGCATCATACCCCACGAGGTGCGGGAACTGCTTAAGGATAAGGATGCAGCCGATAGCTGCCAGCATTCCTTTAATGACAGCATTGGGAATATAATCACCGATCACGCCTGCACGCAGGAAGCCCAGTAATAACTGGAACACACCTGCTAGCATCACGGATAAAAGGAAAGCTTCATAAACGGGTAGTTTCCCGATCGCGGTTGCTACGATCACCGTAAGACCAGCGGCAGGGCCGCTCACACTGAGATGCGACCCGCTGAAAAGGCCAATTACAATGCCGCCGACTACACCGGCAATAATACCTGCGAACAGGGGGGCACCGGAAGCCAAAGCGATGCCCAGGCACAGGGGCAAGGCCACCAGCACCACAACAATGGAAGCAGACAGGTCATTACCTACCTGCATGAGATTTTTTTTCATGAAAAACTTGACAATTTAGAAATGAATGAATTTCAGTTCCGTTAAAAATTGTCAGCAGTTCGGAGGGGGTACATGGATATCCACAGCAGGGTGCTGCGGGATGTTTTTAGTATGCTGAGGATTGAGAAAATGCACTTGTACAAGTGCTGTGGGAGACACCAGATCCCAGTCGAGATCATGGGTATGTTGCATGTCTTTTTTGGCCGTCATGTCCTTTTCCCAATCCATGCCATGTGGTATCTCTTCCGTAAATACATTACCGAAAAGAGCACGCCCCATCTGCTGCACAGGCAGCATCTGGATTGTCATAACCAGCAGGAGGAATAAGGTGTAACACTTCTTACGCATGCAGGCGCAAAGGTACGCAATCCTGCGTAAACCCATTTTCGGGCAAAGCAGAAAAAGAGGTTAAATATTCAGGCCTCCGCAAACACTGATCACCTGGCCGGTAATATAGGAACTGAGTTCGCTGGCAAGGAAAAGGGTAGTTTGTGCGATCTCTTCTGTTTTACCAAAGCGGCCTAATGGGATTTTTTTCAGGAATTCAGCAGCACCGTCACCATCTTTCAGGTAATGTGTCATATCGGTCTCTACAAAACCAGGCGCAATGGCATTACAACGGATATTCCGGCTGCCCAATTCCAATGCCACCGATTTGGTAAAACCAAGAATACCTGCTTTACTGGCCGCATAACTGGTTTGACCGGCATTGCCGCGGACGCCAACAATGGAACTCATATTGATGATGCTGCCACTCCGGGCTTTCATCATGGGCCGGATGACCTGTTTGGTCATATTGAAAACACTTTTGAGGTTGGTATCAATCACTTCATCCCACTGTTCCGGTGTTACACGCATAAGCAGGTTGTCTTTTGAGATACCGGCATTGTTCACACATACATCCACTTTGCCGAACGCCTGCAGAACATCCGTTACCAGTTGCTCCGACTCTTCCCATTTGGCGGCATTGCTTCGATAGGCTTTCGCTTTCACGCCAAGTGCCGTTAACTCTGCTTCCAGGGCTTCGGCTTTTTCACGACTGCCTTCACTGACATAGGTAAATGCTACATCACTGCCCTGTTCAGCAAGCGTACGTGCAATAGCAGCGCCAATACCGCGGGCTGCACCGGTTACAATGGATGTTTTTCCTGCAAGAAGTTTAATAAACTGATTTTGAGAGGGGGCAAAAATAAAGAAATACAGTAACCGACCCTACGCAACTGGTTT
>CAZAOR010000349.1:0-3342 GCA_964486805.1 uncultured Sediminibacterium sp.
CTGTCGGAATTGCCGCGCCATACAAAGTGTAATTTGAGCCAGTTGTCAAAGCGAAAAATGACAGTTCTTGGCTACCCAACGAAATCAATAATGTGCCCGCACCAGCTTGTTGGGCTTCAAAGAAAAGTGATTTAGTTCCGATTGGAATCAAGCCAGTTTGACTTAAAGACATTCCCGCCCCTAAACCACCCTGCAACAAGACACTGTAATTCCCACTTATTTGTTGCCCATTTGTTGCCCAAAGATTGACCCAGCTAGAACCTAGTGCGGGAGAATTGTAAGTTATTTGTGTCACCAGATTGGTGTCTGAATAAGTAGTTACCGTCCAATCAGGCAAAGCGTTTGTAGTTGCTATGCCGTATGGATAATAAGGGCTGCCGGCAAGTGGTATGATTTTGGCTGATTCAAAATCCAAATTCATAAAAGAACCTTGAGAGCAGCAACGTTCAACTCCTAATGCCAGTATTACAGTCAAAAATATATTTCTAACGAGTTTTGTTTTCATAGTTTATTTTGTCAATGAGTTACAAACGGATCACCAACTGCTTGGAAAAGGGATGTTCGTCTCGAATTCCACGCGCAAATCGCAAAATTTTTCCCGGCAGCCCAAAGGCCAAAATATATTTGCGGGTCTTCGACCCCCGACAAAGTTGGTTCATCAACGTGCGAAACCGCGCCGACTGGCGTGTTGGAGTAATTTGTCCCTCCAAAAGCGTTGCTGGAAAACCATTTGATAAAATTGCCTTGTCCTGTTTGATAGCGTTGACCATTAAACGATTCTACTGTTCCGATAATCCACCAGCCAGAATTACTGGAGAAAATGACGTTTGTATAATAATTTGCACCTTGTCCGCCATTAGCGCCCCAAGTCATATAGCCTGCTATATTGGTGCCTCGTGTTATATGAACTCCATTGGTTGGAGCGTAATCTATGTTTGATGATGAGACTCCGTTGGAAGTAACGCCTTGAAAACCATAAAATGTAAATAAAGTGTGATAAATGTTATTGGCATCATCAAAATACCAATTTGTATTTCCATATCCTCCCGCGCTCGCGCTGATGATGAGTTTGCCCGGCGAATAATTTGTGCCGAAGTAAGCCAGTTTATTGATGTAGGCGATACAATCATTGGTGCTACCCATGTTGATGCTCGTCACATAGGGATTCCAGCCGGTGAGACATCTTGTAGCCAGTTGATATTGCACGCTCGGCGATGCGCCTGCGGCATAAGGCGGGGAATCGGGGTATTGTCTCGGTGTGTTATTTGTATTCACGCGCGACGGAATATCGTAAAATAAAATTACATATTGCGGGCGTTTTGTCGGATTGGTCGCCAGCCATGCCTGAACTTGGGCGGCAAAAACATTCGTATATTCATCTGGCAGGAAAGTTTCATTGGTGGTGCACCCGATTCCCAAGACATTGGCTCCCGCAACCATCGGGCGATGGGCGAGGTAATAATTCAACACCATCGTGCTGGCGGCGGAATTGGTGTTGTAAATCAAAAGCAAATCATTGGTCACATTGATGACATTTGTCACTACCACCTGCCATGAAACATTTGTGCTGCCCGCCGCGTTGACGGCGATGAACGTATAAGTTCCCGATGAATCATCGTTGGCAATGAAATCATAGGCATCGTTGGTGGCTCCCATAATATTCGTGCCGTTGAATTGCCATTGATAGGAAACCGGAAAGCCGTTGGCCTCGCTCGGCGACCAGGCCGTGGCATTGAAAAACAGATGATTGCCGTAAATGCAAATCACATTGGTCGGTTGCGACTGCGAAAGGATCACCGGCGGCATTACCAGACTGAAGCTGGCGTTGGAACTGGTGAGACTTCCCATTCCGGCGTTGTCGGTGATGACAACATCATAATCGCCTTGATTCGTCGTCTGCACATTGGTCAGCGTCAACGTCGCGTTAGTCGCGCCGGAAATGTTCATGCCGTTAAACTGCCACTGATATGTCACGCCGTAAAGTCCTTCACCTTTGGCCGTGAAAGTTATATCGCCTCCGGCAATCTGATATTGGTCTTGCGGCTGCAAGGTGACAACGGGCGTGGGCGGGCCGGTGCGTATCGCCAAAGCGTGGTCTGTTCCAGCGCCAATGGCGATAACGTGATTGATGCCAGTGAGCGAAGTGACTGCTGCATCGTTTCCCCATGCCACCATTGTGCCATCGCCTTTCAAAGCCAGACTGTAGGCGGTATCCAGTTCAATGTCGCCACCGGCGGCAATGGCTACCACGTTGGAAAGCCCAACCGGAACATCACATTCGCCATACGAATTGTCGCCCCAACAAACCACTGTGCCATCCCGCTTCAAGGCGATGCTGTGATACAAACCTGCCGCCACGTCCCACACATTGCTTAACTCTGCCGGAACATTGCATTGACCATAAGAATTATCGCCCCACGCCACGACAAAACCATTCGACACCGCCAGATTATGTTCCGCGCCCG
This sequence comes from uncultured Sediminibacterium sp., assembly GCA_964486805.1. Taxonomy (GTDB): domain Bacteria; phylum Bacteroidota; class Bacteroidia; order Chitinophagales; family Chitinophagaceae; genus Sediminibacterium. The sequence continues at coordinate 2,466 of CAZAOR010000349.1, forward strand.
CAGCAATCGCCGTCACATTGGTCAAGCCAACGGGAACGTTGGTTTCGCCTTCGGGTCCGTAGCCCCACGCCACGACTGTTCCATCATTTCGCAACGCCAGACTGTGCAACGCTTGGGCGGAAATCACCGTCACATTCGTCAATCCGGCAGGAACATTGATTTCGCCATAGAAATCATCACCCCAAGCTGTCACAGCGCCATTGGTCAGCAACGTAACGTTGTGTTGCCAGCCCGAAGCAATCATGCTCACACCAGCCAGATTCGTCGGAACCAATTCATCGGGAGTCGCGCCGTTATAGCCCCAGCCTGTCACCGTGCCGTCCTTCAACAAGGCCAGACTGAATTCAATCCCGCCGGTGACTTGCACGGCGTTGGTGATTCCCGGCCAAAGGTCGCATTGACCGTAAGTGTCGTTGCCCCAAGTCACCGTCATGGTTTTGGACGGCTTGGCCAAAAGATAAAAGGCCAAGTTGGCGGGCTGTTCGTCGAAAGTGTAATGATTGGCAGTGTAACCGATGCCCAGCCAATTCCACGAGGCAACCGGCGTCGCCAAATTAGTCGTCATCAAAATGTCGTAAGGCACGAAGTTCGTGCCGCCATCAATATCGAAATCAGCCGTCATGCTGCCGTCTCCGGCAAAGTTCACTGTCAGATTGGTGAAATAGACGGAATTGCTGTAAGCCTCACCGCTGGCAAGATTGTCAGCCATCAAACTCATGTGCGTCATGGGCGAAGCAGTCTGCGCTGCTTCCGCTTCGGCTTGGAGTTCGGCATAGTTCACATTTCTATCGTCCAGGATGTAATCGCCGTTTCCGAGTGACCAAAAAGGCAGATTCAGCGTGTTGCCGGGCAGCGGCGGAAAGTTGGCAGCGTGTTG
>CAZAOR010000350.1:0-4153 GCA_964486805.1 uncultured Sediminibacterium sp.
AAATCGGATAAGACAACAGCGCTTGCCACATCGGTCAGATCCTTGAAATGGCAATTGCTGGCCAATACCACGGTGCATGTGGTACGCGATACGCTTTCTGACGGAACCATTGCCTGGATGGAGCCTGGTTCGAGTATGCGGTTTCAGCCTTTTCACGAGCTGCCGAAACGGGATGTGCAGATGAACGGGACTGTCACGTTTGCAGTGGCGCATGATGCATCCAAACCTTTTACAGTATTTGCTTCCGGCATCATGACCACAGCGTTAGGAACGAAATTCACCGTGCAGGAAAATGCAGAGCATGTATCCGTGAAGCTCTATGAAGGAAAAGTAGTAATCAGGTCAGTTGACAAAACCCAGCACCCGATTGCAGGGGATATTTTCCTGAAGCCCGGACAGGAGTTTGAATACAACCTGCATACAAGCGCATACCGTGTGCGACTAATACCGCCTGTCAATCTGCATAAGAGCCAGGCACAGGCAGACGGACCAGATGTAGTGCGGCCGGCTGTTTTATCCGGCAACAACTGGTTTATGTTTAATAATCAGTCGCTGCCAACCGTGTTTGAACAATTACAGGAGATCTTTAATGTAAAAATCGAATACAATTCGCATGATTTCAGGAATGTATTTTTTATCGGAAAATTTGAAAAAACGGATTCGGTGGAAGCGATTTTACGCAATATCGTTTTGCTGAAAAAGCTGCACCTGAAACGGCGGAACGATACCTATTTTATTACCAGGCATTAAATCGGAATAATCCGCGGCTGAAAGAAGCGGTAACAAGATACTCCTGTCGGGGAGCAGATATACTATTGTCATTATCAAACCTTGCATATTTATGATCACCAAAACTTTCCATGCGAAAAAATGGAGCTTTCTTTTGCTTCTCCTGCTTCCGCTGATGCAGCAACTGTTTGCCCAGTCGGGTAAAAGCAGTGTTACCGGCGTGGTGCAGGATGAGAAAGGGGTTCCCATGCGTGGCGTAAACGTCATCGCTAAAAACCTGAAAACGAATTTTACAGCCGGGGTCCAAACGGATAGCCTGGGTGTATTTGCTTTTCGAAAACTACCGGCTGGCGGACCATACCAGTTTCATTTTTCTGCTATTGGTTTTGATCAGCAGGACCTGAACGGATACACCATTAAGACAGATGCAACAGTCCTTTTATCTGTTAAAATGGTGAGTGTTGCTGCACAACTTAACGATGTTGTGGTAGTTGGTTATGGTACGCAGAAAAAAGAAAACCTGACCAGCTCTGTGGCACAGGTGAAGGGAGAAGTGCTTGAAAACCGTTCCCTGTCGAATATCACCCAGGGCCTGCAAGGGGTGATTCCCAACCTGAACCTGGTGATGGGTGATGGCAAACCAATTCAATCACCCGTTTATAATATCCGGGGTACTACTTCTATCGGGCAGGGCGGCAGTGCATTGGTACTCATTGATGGTGTACAGGGAGACCCTTCCCTGTTAAACCCTAATGATGTAGCTTCTGTAACAGTGCTGAAAGATGCTTCCTCTGCTTCTATCTATGGTGCACGCGCTGCTTATGGCGTTGTACTCATCACTACTAAATCTGCAGTCAAGGATAAACTTTCCATTACTTACGCAACCAACTATTCAATCAAAAGTCCGACTGCTGTACCCGATATCGTTTCAAATGGCTACCAGTATGCGGTCATGTTTGACTCTGCCTGGTCGGCATGGAACGATTATTCGCAGGTGCCGCAGAACATCAATAAAACACAGCCTTTTTCCACGGCCTATCTGGCTGAGTACAAAAAGCGGGATGCTGATCCCAGTCTGCCCAAGGTAGAAGTGGGTTCCAATGGCAACTATGTTTACTATGGTAATACCAACTGGTATGATCTCTTGTACAAAAGCCATACTACGGCTATTGACCATAACCTATCTGTATCCGGCAGCAGCGGAAAATCCAGTTTTTATATCACAGGCCGTTATTATGGACAGGATGGTATTTTCCGTTATAACTCCGATGATTACCATATGTACAACCTGATGGCCAAGGGAACGATAGAAGTATTGCCCTGGCTGCAAATCAATAATACTACTCAGTTTACCAGTCGTTTTTACCATAATCCCCTGAACGTAGGAGAAGGCGGGGGTATCTGGCGGAACCTGGCGGATGAAGGGCACCCTTCTTCCATGCTGTTTAATCCGGATGGCACGCTTACTTTCTCTGCTGCATATACCGTCGGTGATTTTGTTTACGGCAAGAATGGGATTGATATGAATGATCAGGTATTTAAAAATACCACCGGTTTTGTAGCCAGGATCATTGGTAATCGTTTCCGCCTGAAAGGTGATTTCAGTTTCCAGAATACCAATTCCGATCGTCGACAGATCCGGGTACAGGTCCCATACAGTGTATCACCCGGCGTGATCAATTATGTTGGAACCGGTTACAACGACATTACCAACAGCAACGAATCTACCAAATACCTTGCTGCCAATATTTATGCAGAGTTTGAACGCACATTCAGGGGTGGGCATTACCTGAAGGCCCTGGCAGGGTATAACTATGAGCAGTCAGGTTATAACAGCCTGAGCGTAACACGCAATGGTTTGATTTATAGCAATGCCACCAATATCAACCTGGCATTGGGCCAGAGTATCAATACTTCGGGTGGCTATGAAAAATGGGCGATACTGGGCGGATTCTCAAGGTTGAACTATTCCTATAAAGACAAATACCTTTTGGAATTGAGCGGACGTTATGATGGTTCTTCTAAATTCCCCGCATACCAGCGTTATGCTTTCTTCCCTTCTGCATCTGCCGGATGGCGCATTTCGAAAGAATCCTTCTGGAAAGTGTCGGATAAATGGGTGAACGATTTGAAGCTGCGGGTAGCTTATGGCTCACTCGGCAATGGTAATATTTCCTCCTATGCGTACCAGGAACAATTTGGCATTACACAATCCGGCCGCGTATTGGGCGGCGTTCTGCCCCAATATACCAGTGCACCTGGTGTATTACCAAACGGCCTCACCTGGGAAACAGCGATTACCAGCGGACTGGGCCTGGATGCTGTCATGTTCAATAACCGGCTCAGTTTTACCGGAGATATTTACAAGCGTAAGACCAAGAACATGTTTACGGTGGGCCAGACCCTGCCTGCGGTATTTGGGGCAACTGTGCCCAAGGGTAACTATGCAGATATGACTACAAAGGGCTGGGAATTGGCAATTAGCTGGAAAGATGAATTCAATCTTTCTGGCGCTCCCTTCCATTATTCGATCGGCTTTAACCTATCGGATTATACAGCCGTGATCGATAAATACAACAATGCCACCATGAGCCTTACCGACTATTATGCCGGTAAAAACGTGAATGAAATCTGGGGATATACCAATGACGGTTACTGGACAGCTGCGGATGTTTCGAAAGCCAAAACCATGCAGGCCTTGTTTAAAGCATCTAATTCAGGTACCTGGCTTCCTGGCGATATCCGATTCAAAGACATCAATGGTGACGGGGTAATTAATAACGGAGACAATACTGTGAAAAACCCGGGCGATCTGAAGGTTATCGGGAACTCCACCCCGCGTTATGCTTATGGTATCAACCTGGGAGGCGATTACAAACATTTCTTCTTCAGTGCTTTCTTCCAGGGCATCGGTAAACAAGACTGGTGGCCGGGTTCGGAGTCTGATGCTTTCTGGGGACAGTATAACAGGCCGTACAATTTCGCAATGCAGTACCAAATGGATAAGATTTGGTCTGAGTCCAATCCCAATGCCTACTTTCCGCGTTATCGGGGTTATGTAGCGCAGAATGGAAGCGGGGAACTCTACAACGCCCAAACCAAATACCTGCAGAATGTACGCTACATCCGCCTGAAAAATATCCAGATCGGTTATAACCTGCCCAGTTCGGTGCTTTCAAAAGCGCATCTCAGCAGCGCCCGGGTTTATATATCCGGTGAAAACCTGTGGACGGCTTCCCCGCTCTACAAGCTCACGCGTAACCTGGATGTGGAAAATATCGGCAAATCAGATGTGATCCTGACCGGAAGTTCCAATAACGGCAATGGTAATAACTATCCTATCCTGAAAAGCGTGACTGTGGGCTTGTCAGTAACCTTCTAAAACCAGAAAAAAATATTGTATGCAGAATATATTCTCCCGAAT
>CAZAOR010000351.1:0-5712 GCA_964486805.1 uncultured Sediminibacterium sp.
TCAGTGAAGGCCAGCTTGCCCGGCTGCTGAAGCTGGATCGCGTGGAGCTGAGGGAAATTCTCGGGGATGTCGAGGCGGAAGGGAGCGAAGCCGATGGAGCCGCCAACCTCCTTGAATAAGCCCGAGACGATTACTACCGATGCCAGTACTGTCATTAACCTGAACGCGACAGGTTGTGCGCGGGAAATAGTGCAGGCGCTCGGAAGCAAGTTCGTCGTCGTTGACGTGGTCCAAGCTGAGCTTGACGCTGGGAGGCGCAGCGGCCGTCGTGATGCTGATCTCCTCAATGGATTGCTTGCTGACCGTCTATTTGAGCTTGTACAGCTTGATGCCACCGCGATCGTTCATTTTGAGGAGCTCGTTATTGGTCCTGCAATCACCACCCTCGATGACGGAGAGGCAGCGACGATAGCATATTCAATCACCACAGGCGCGACGGCTTCCATTGATGAGAGAAAAGCTACAACGCTCTGTTCGCAAAAATTTCCGGCATTGTCAGTCTGTTCTACAGTCGATATCCTGGCGCGACCGGACGTACAGAACTCTCTCGGCAAGGATAACCTGTCGACAGCCGTCTTTCGGGCACTCATGCATGGACGCATGAGAGTCCTTCCGCACAATGTCCAGTGGGTCGTCGATTTGATCGGGCCAGAACAGGCATCAGCCTGCACCAGCCTCCCAAGAGTCGCCCGTCGTGTGCGGACCGATTGATGACGAGATAAACAGTGTGAAACATCTATCGGAACGACAGATCGGAACGGTTTATGCGCCTAAGCAGGATCATCATTAAGAATTTTCGCAACTTCAAGTCCCTCGATGTAAAGCTGGGAGATCACGCCGTAATACTCGGCGAAAACAAGGTCGGGAAAACAAATCTCCTTTTTGCGCTTCGGCTAATTCTCGATCCGTCGCTTCCCGATTCCGCGCGGCGCCTTCGACTCGATGATTTCTGGGACGGCTTGCCCCGCCCGTTGGCAGCGAAAAATTACATTGAGATTTCGGTCGAGTTTCGCGATTTCGAGAACAGCGAAAACCTGCTGTCCGTTCTTGCAGACCATCTTGTTAAGCCAGATCCCATGGTGGCAAGAATCACCTACAGATTTCAACCTGTCCCTGGGTTGGAGGGACCTCCGCGCAGTGAGGCGGATTATGAGTTCATCATCTTTGGCGGCACGCGGCCTGACAATCTGATCGGGTATGACCTTCGGCGATGGATGCCGCTGGATCTGTTTCCGGCTCTGCGCGACGCAGAATCCGACCTTGCCCGCTGGTCGCGCTCTCCCTTGCGCCCTTTGCTGGATCGTGCCGCGCGTACCATCGATGCAGCGGCCATCGATACCATCGCAAAGGAAGTTCACAAAACAACCTCGAAGATTGCCGCCCTCCCGGAGCTTGATACTGTCGTATCGGAGGTCAACAATCAGCTGACGACAATGGTTGGCGACAAACATGCGGTCGAGACCGCGCTAGGGTTTGCGCCAACCGATCCAGAGAGACTTCTGCGCGCGCTGCAGTTGATGATTGACGGGGGCAAGCGGGGCATCTCCGAGGCAAGCCTTGGATCGGCCAACGTCCTTTACCTTGCTCTCAAACAGCTGGAACATCAGTACCTTGTCGACGAGGGAGAACGTCAGCATACATTCCTCGCCATTGAAGAGCCCGAAGCGCACCTGCACCCGCACTTGCAGCGACTCATTTATCGGAACTATCTCCGTACGCGCGAAGAGGAAGAGGGTCCTAAAGAAGTCCGGAGCATAATGCTGACCACGCACTCGCCCAACGTCGCTAGCGTTGCCCCGTTGTCAAACATCGTCGTGCTCAGGCTTATTGCCGGGGAGGGCCACACAATCGGCAAATCTCTGCGCAGTGTGGCTCTGGAACCTACGGACCGGAAAGACCTAGAACGATACATCGATGTGACTCGTGGTGAGTTGTTCTTTTCGAAAGGCGTGATACTTGTCGAAGGTGACGCGGAGAAATTTCTCCTTCCGACCTTGGCGAAACTATACGACCCAGACCTCGATTTCGATGCTCTCGGCATTACCGTATGTTCAATTTCCGGGACCAATTTTGAGCCATACCTTCAGCTCTTGGGTCCAGAAGGTCTGGATATACCCGTTGCGGTGCTGACTGACTTCGATCCGAAGGGCGAAGAGACCAGCCAGGAAGACGCGGACCCCGACGGCGGCGGCGTGAGCAAATCCTACGGGAATAATCGAGTGGTCAACCAGATCATGAATCGGATTCTAGACGAGGCCACGTTTGACGCTTTGACCTTCGAGCAGGTTCTCGCGATGGCTAATGACTACGGTGTATTCATGAATGATTTTACGTTCGAGATCGATCTATTCAACGCTGGCGCTGAAGACGAGTTTAAGGAAGCGGTGGAGGGCCTGACCGAAAACAAGAAGATGCATAAGCGATTCAGTGCATTGGCGTCCGACCCATCGACCCTCGATGCTACACAGCTCCTTAAGGACATCAATTCGCTCGGCAAGGGACGATTTGCTCAACGTCTGGCGACTGTGCTCATCGAGAATAACGTCGACGTTTGTCCTCCGTACATCAAGGCGGCACTGGACTACATGAAGGAAAAGCTCGGATGAGTACTGCGTACAAACAGGCGGCCGAGGAGCTTCGCAAAAACGATAAGCAATGGCTCGCCTATGGCTCAAAAGGCAACTGCGTGGTTCTTGCCGGCCCTGGGGCGGGCAAGACCAAGACGATCACGGTCAAAATCGCGAAGCTGCTGAACGAGGAACTTCGACGACCTCGTCGCCTGGCTTGCATCACTTACAGCAATGCGTGTGTGGGGGAACTCTTGTCACGCCTGCGCCATCTTGGCGTCGGGGATGACCCTCGGCTTCTGGTGGCTACGGTACACTCATTCTGCTTGACCGAGTTGGTGCTTCCTTACGCCCGTTTGGCTGGCATTGCCGTCCCCGACCCTGTGGTTGTTGCTTCCCCAGCACAATCTCGAAAACTGTTCGAGCAGGCCTATGTGCTGACCCTAAAAGGCGTAATGCCCAAGTGGTATCGCATCGAGTGTGACAAGCTTCGCCGCACGATCGTAGATCGTGGGAGTGCCGAGTGGAAATCATGGCCCACTCAAGAGCCCTTGGTAATTGAAGCATACGAAAAACTGCTTTTGAAGGATGGGTTCGTCGACTTTGATGGAATCGTTCTGACCGGGCTGCGGCTGGTGGAAAACCACAAATGGGTGCGCGACTGCATTCGTGCAAAATTTCCAATCATCGTTATAGACGAATACCAGGATCTCGGCTTGCCTCTTCACCGCATGGTTCTCGCGCTCATGAATAAAGCCGGTGTTCGCATCGTCGCGGTGGGGGACTCAGACCAATCAATCTACGGATTCACCGGCGCCAAGCCTGCCCTGCTGAAATCTCTCCAGGCTTTGCCCGGCGTCCAGTCCATCAAGTTGAATCTGAATTATCGATGCGCGAACAAGATCATCGCCGCATCACAGTCACTGCTTCCTGACCCTGGCGAATTTCAGTCCCACGACGGACGTCAGGGCGAAATCTTTATTTACAAACTCAAATGCGACGTCAGGAAGCAAGCCGATTACGCTCTAGGAACGCTGGTTCCGGCAATGCTGGAGCAGAACCCGAGCTGGCGGCCGGGGGACATAGCGATGCTCTATCGAAGTCTTAATGAAGGAAAGGCCATAGCTGAAGCTGCTGACGCTTTGGACATGCCATATTTTCGCCTAGATAACGGCTCCCCCATCAGGAAATCTCGATTCACCGAGTGGCTCACTGATGCTGCGAAATGGTGTTCAGGAGGGTGGAAATCCGGCAGCGTCAGTCTGGCTGACCTGATGAAGTCATGGCGCGCAATGAGTCGATCACTTACCCGCGAAGCTGATTTGCTGACTGCCAGGGCCCGGCTGATTGCTTTTCTCTTTGCTAACCGGGATGAGTCCATCTCGTTATACAAGTGGTTGAGCGCTCTCGGCGAGGAGGTTCTTGATCAAATGTTCACGGAGGAAAGCGCCCTTGGCGACGAACGCGAAATCTTTGAAGAACTTTTGGAGAGAAGCGGCAAAGGAGGAGCGTTAGAAAAATACACGGTCGAGATTTTTGGGAATCAGGGGAAGAGCCCGGATCAACTCAATTTTATGACCCTTCACAGTTCGAAAGGTCTCGAATTCCAAGCTGTAATCATGATTGGCCTGGAAGAAGGTTCGCTTCCGAGCGTCTACGACAAGACGTCCGATCAAATCGCTGAGGCTGGCCGTTTGTTTTATGTAGGCGTCACCAGAGCTAAAAGTCTCGTTCATCTCATTTACGGCTTCGACGAGTCGCCGTTTGTCACCAAGATCCGGCAAGCGACTTGAAAGTCGCGCTTCGAGGGGAGCGTTATCGAAATGCTAAGCGGCGGCGTCCGATTTCGGATCGCCGGTAGATAGTAGACCGGTTTTTCGGTCAATCGTATAGCCGGCGTTGCGCAGTGATATCAGAACATCTCCCAGGTGAAGCTGATCGAGAGTGTAATGCTTGTGAATCGCCTTACGTAGAATTCGTGCATAAACATGGCTTGGATTCCGAACGCTCACTGGCAGTTCCTTAACGGTCTCCGTGATCAGACGACTGGTATCTCCGTTTCGTAGCTCCTTTGCATCCACCGGCGTTTCGTTTGCCGCAGGTTTTCTGACTGTCAATATGAGGTCGACAGTCACTACACTTTCGGAGCCGGAATTGAGACCCTTCACTGAGCGCTGTCCTTTATCGAGGATCGCGACATGGACGGGAGACGCATTGAACCCGGCGTCCCGGATGGCTCTCTGCACGAGTCCCCAAATGCGGCCACTGCTATTGCCAAAAACGACGGACATATGTCCGCCCGGTTTCAGAACTCTGAAGGCCTCCGCGAACGCTTGGCACAAAAGGACCTCGTAGCGCTCGGCTGATCCGCTTTTGCGTTTTCCGGTGGTATGAACCACGGCTTCTGCGCTGTGATCGGTAGTCTTGCCGAGCCACGCCTCCTGAAAGAGGTTCATATCGCTGTAGAAAATGTTGCTGCCGAACGGTGGATCAGTGAATACGTAATCAATGGAACTGGATTTCAAGTGCGAGAGTTTGCCTGCCGATGCCAGGTCATACGTCAGATCTTTATCCGCATTGCCAACGAAGAGCGGGTCTTCCTGGAATAGCATCTCGTCCGATCGTATGGCGGCATCAATTTTGCGCTGAAACAACTCGAAAACGTTCCACTCGTAATAGACAGGCGCAATGTAGTAGGTCTGGTTTTGGGCATTCAGCGGCCGTTGCGCACTCCACTGATAGCGTCGCGATGCGCGAGGCAGGATGGCAGTAAACGAAAAGCGGAGCTTCTGAAGTAGGTCCTTGTCCTTGACCGTGTTGATCGAACGCCACAGTTCGAGAAGTGCGATGGCATTTCGCGATGAGAAGAAATCGCGCGTGTTGACCAGGCCCGCTTTCCCGAGGCCGGAGCGGCTGAACATTTCGCGGTGTTCATCGATAACAAGAGAAGGGATGTCTTTCTGCCGCGCATCAGCCGTGGCTTTGCGGATGATTTTCAAATCAAAATCTGTGACCTGCTGGTCTGTCAGACGTCCCATCTTGTTTCGCGCGACCACTTCGACAGGGACATCATCGCCTCTTTTCCAGAGCCGTCTGACGAAGGCTGCTCCGCACTCCGGGCATTTCTTAGGCGGGCTCCCTTTTG
>CAZAOR010000352.1:0-3081 GCA_964486805.1 uncultured Sediminibacterium sp.
AAATATGCGGATATCCTTTTTGGTCTTTCAGGCGATATGGGTGCTAAAACCATCCTGAAAGCATTTGCAAACGATGTGGTCGCCTTTCCGTTTCCCGAAGGCTCTATGGATATCGATACCCCGGATGATTACCGTAAAATATTATCTGCCTACCTTGCAAAGAGATGCTGAAAGACCGATACGATAGGGTTCATAACTACCTCCGCATATCCCTCACCGATCATTGCAATCTTCGTTGCTTCTATTGCATGCCACAGGAAGATTATCATTTTATGCCCGGCGAACAATTGATGCAGGCAGATGAAATCATCTCCCTTGCAAAAATATTCGTACGCTTAGGGGTGCAAAAAATCCGACTCACCGGCGGGGAACCCCTGGTCAGGAAGGATGCCGGTCAGATTATCCGGCAACTGGGTGAACTGGGAGTGGAGCTGACCATCACGACCAATGGGATCCGTGTCAATAAGTTTGTGGATACATTCCGCGATGCCGGTATCCGGTCGGTCAATATCAGCCTGGATACTTTGCAGCGTGAGCGGTTTCTCCTGCTCACCCGGCGGGATCATTTCCAGGAGGTATATGATCATATTTTATTATTGCTCACCAAAGGATTCCGTGTAAAAGTGAATGCTGTGATAATAAAAGGTGTCAATGACAAGGAACTGCTGGACTTTGTAGCATGGACCAAAGACTTACCGCTGCAGGTTCGTTTTATCGAATTCATGCCTTTTGACGGCAATCGCTGGAACAGCGATAAACTGGTGACCTGGCAGGAAATGCTGACCACTATTGCAGCACAATATCCTGTTATCCCATTGGAGAATGCACTGCACGATACCTGTAAGAAATACCAGGTTCCTGGGCATGCCGGCAGTTTCGCGGTGATCAGCACCATGAGCGCGCCGTTTTGCAGCACTTGTAACCGTATCCGGCTGACAGCAGACGGTAAAATAAAGAACTGCCTGTTTTCAGGAGAAGAGACCGACCTGCTGCAGGCGTTGCGGCGGGGAGATTCGGTGGAAACACTGATCCGGCAATCTATCCATTCCAAACACCAGGAACTGGGCGGACAGTTTTCCAAGGACTTTTCGCACCTGGATGCAGATACTATTCATAACAGAAGCATGATCGCCATAGGCGGATAAAATGATCACAGTAACGGAGGCCAGGAAAATAGTAGCGGAACATTGTTCCCTGATGTCAGCGACACAGCAACCGATACAGGAAGCTGCGGGGTATGCATTGGCTGAAGCTGTTATCAGCAGGATAGATATTCCATTCTTCAGGCAATCATCTATGGACGGCTATGCCATCCGTTATTCGGAACAGCAGCAGGCCCTGGAAATAGTGGCTGCGTTGCCCGCAGGTATTGCAGCGGCAATGCCTTTGGCGCCCGGCACTACTGCAAAAGTGTTTACCGGCGGCCCGGTGCCGGATGGCGCAGATACCGTTGTGCAGAAAGAATGGGTAAAAGAAATGGATGGGCGTATCCATATCACGCAAGCGATTCCTGAACCTGGCATGCATGTACGCCCGCGCGGCAGTGATATAGCTGCCGGACAGCAGGCGCTCGAAAAAGGAACGGTCCTGAACGCCATGCATATCGGCTTGCTGGCTTCCATCGGGGTAAAAGAAGTAACCGTTACCCGAAAACCATCGGTAGCTGTAATCGTCACAGGCAATGAATTGGTGCAGCCGGGAGAATCACTGCATTTCGGGCAGGTATATGAATCCAATGCTTATGCGCTGCGATCCATACTACAGCAAACAGGTATCAGCGATATAGAAGTGGCTTATGCGAAAGATGATCCTGAGCAAACAAGGCAGCTCCTGGAAGCTGCGCTGGAAAGTTCGGATATGGTAGTATTGACCGGTGGCGTTAGTGTAGGCGATTACGATTATGTCGCAGCAGCCTGTGCGGATAACGGCGTGGTAAAACATTTTCACGGCGTAAGCCAGCGACCCGGGAAGCCCTTATACTTCGGTACTTTCCAAAACAAGCCGGTGTTCGGACTGCCCGGTAATCCCTCCTCGGTGCTGTCCTGCTTTTACCAGTATGTGTTACCTGCTATCAGGAAATTATCAGGCATACCATTACAGGCGCCTGTGAAAGCGTATTTGTCGGGTGATTTTGAAAAGAAACCGCCATTGACATTCTTCCTGAAGGGTATGCTGTCAGATGGCGTGGCCACTGTCTTACCCGGGCAGGCTTCTTACCAGTTACATGCTTTTGCCCGGGCGAACTGCTGGATTGAATTACCCAAGGAGCAAACGCATTTTGAAGCTGGAACAGAACTGATCGTTCATCCATTTATCTGAATACAATGCACGAGATCCTTGCTTATTGTCTTTTTTTCCTGGTAGCCTTCCTGTATGCATCTGTCGGACACGGCGGTGCGAGCGGATACCTGGCCATTATGGCCCTCCTGGGTTTTAGTGCGGCGGTGATGAAGCCAACAGCATTATTACTGAATGTGCTGGTATCCCTGATGGCGTTTATCTCTTTTTACCGGGCCAAGCATTTCCGGTCAGGTTTACTCTGGCCGCTGATTGCGGCTTCGATCCCCTTTGCCTATATCGGCAGTGTGATGCCGGTATCGGAAATAGTATATAAAAAAATATTGGGAGTGGTTTTACTGTTATCGATTATCCGGCTGGTCATGAACCCGGCAGAGAAGCCAGTTGCTGCCAGTCCCAAATGGTATGTATTGTTTGGGATAGGTGCGGCTATCGGGCTTGTTTCCGGCATGATCGGGATGGGTGGCGGTATTCTCTTATCGCCGCTGTTGTTATTATTTAACTGGTCTAACCAAAAACAGACAGCCGCCATCAGTGCCATCTTTATTTTCCTGAACTCCCTGGCCGGTATAGCGGGTCAATTACAAAAAGGCTTCCCCCTGAGCGGACAGATTGTTGCTGTGGTATGCGTAGTTTTGACGGGAGGATGGCTCGGTGCCTATATCGGCGCCGAGAAGCTGAAATCGCAGAACATGAAATATATCCTCGCGGCTGTTTTGATACTGGCTGCTGGTAATATGATTTTTATATGAGTATGCAGGTACAGGTTTTGGTTTTTGGTTT
>CAZAOR010000353.1:0-3166 GCA_964486805.1 uncultured Sediminibacterium sp.
CATGCATCGTACGCCATGTCGTTGCGGCATTCACCATTGACTATTCACACTATCGGCTATTCACTTTTCAACTGCCTTCCATACATTATTGCTTTCATCCGCATCCATGAAAATGCCGCCTTTGAGTTGCAGTCCTGTAATATCTTTTCCATCAGGCAGGGTAACTGTTGTTTCCTGTAAATTGGCTTCCCAAATTGCCGGGCTCAGGTGCCTGGTTTCCATAGTGCCATCTTTGTAGGTGACCACCAGGTCAACTGGAGCCGGATATCCACCGATATTTTTCAGGTGTACCTGGTATGCTTTCTTTTTATGGTCGACGCGATCAATGGCCAGGTCGATATACCCATTGCTGAAATACCAGGCATTCCAGAACCAGTTCAGGTTTTTACCCGCAATATCATTGAATGAGTTAAAGAAATCCCAGGGTATCGGGTGTTTACCATGCCATCTGTCCATAAATCCATGGAGGCATTTCCGGAAACCTTCCTCTCCCAATAAATCTTTCATGGCCAGATAACCCAATGAGGCTTTACCGTATTCATTATTACCCAAACCAACACCACTGAGTGCATTTCCCGGCGTGATGATCGGCATGTCTTCTTCGGCATTGTTGTCATGTATCCAGCCGCTTACCCGGAAACTGCGATATAATCTTTCCGCCCTGTCTTTTCCTGCATCGGCCATGCCGATCAATAATTCAAAAGTGGTGGCCCAGCCTTCATCCATAAAACCATAACGGGTTTCATTGATGCCCATATAAAATGGGAACCAGCTATGAGCGATCTCATGTTCCACCACGAATTTGGAAAAACTGGTATCCGGGGTCGTATTGTCATTCACCATCATCGGGTATTCCATATCGGCAAAACCCTGTACGATGGTTGTTTTGGGAAACGGATAAGGAACACCCGGCCATTGGGTAGACAGCCAGGATAACGCATGCCGACCGAAAGCAACCATATGATGAAAGTCTTCTGCCTTATCCAGGTAGGCAGCCTGCACCGAAGCGCGCCTGCCGGTAGCCGGATCTACCACCACGCTGGAAGCATCCCAGTTGTAATGGTCGCTGATCGCACAGGCAACATCTGTAATATTATCCGCAGTCCAGATCCAGGTATTCTCGGGATTATCCGCAGTGATATTTTTAGCTTCCAGATCCATTGGTGTAGCAATGTGCATGACTTCATCGCTGGTCATGGACTGTTCCAGTAATTCGCGATAATGAGGCTGCAATACTTCCGATGGATTTTGCAATGTGCCGGTTGCCCATACCAGGTAGTTTTTAGGCACATGTACCCGGAGGGTATAGTCATTGAAATCATTGTAAAATTCCTGCGCATCGGTAAATGTCATCCGGTCCCAGCCCAGGTAGTCATCATATACCGCCAATCGCGGGTAAAAATAAGCCAGGTAATATGTGGTGGCATCCAGCATCCCTTCCCGGTTACTTTCTACCGATATGGTATAATGCCAGTTGAACTGTAAAGTCACAGAATCATGCGGTAAGAGTGGCCTGGGCAGGCGGATGGATTGCCAGGTTGCATGTCCTTCGGGATCTCTCCATTTACCCGGTTCTCCGTTGATCACCAGGCTGTCGACCCAGATCCCTTGTGTAAGGTAATCCATGGATGCATCTGTTTCCCTGGCGGCTCCCGGACGGTGGATATTGAGAATGAGACGGATAACCGGGTTAGCCAGGGTATCGGGACTGTTGTTTGTGTACACGATGGTTTCCATTCCTTTTACCACCCGGTCCGGGGGATTGGCAGTCACATCAATGGTATAGCGGCCATGGTTTTGCCAGTAATGTGCCCCAGGCCGTCCATCCATGGAACGGGTGCCTTTTGCGAAAGCCGCTTTTACATCCCGGGGCATATACAAAGACTGGGCTTGAAGCGCAGTGATAAGGATAGCAGCGGTAAAAGAAGCAAGCAGCAATCTGATCATATCATATTCGTTTTAGTGGATAACAGGCCGGAAGATAAATCAGCTGATTCTTTCCTGTTAATAAATTGGATAAATGAAGGGAATTATCCTCATTTCCAGTGCCGAAAGGGGACAAAACGGCAGATGGTTCCCTTTGACGATCATTTAAAGTTACGCTTTTCGCCCTATATTTGCCCCTCAAAATTCCGAGCCGTGGCCACTAAATTTTCCAAAGAAACCTACCTCTACTGGTATGAATTGATGCAACTCATCCGCCAGTTTGAACTGAAAGCGGAAGAAATGTATAAAATGGCGGGCAAGATCCGTGGTTTTTTTCACGCCTATGTTGGGCAGGAAGCGATTGCAGCCGGTTGTATGACAGCTACCGGACCGGATGATCCCTTTATCACTGCTTACCGCGATCATGGTCTGGGCCTGGCCAAGGGAATGTCGCCCAATGCCTGTATGGCGGAACTTTATGGAAAAGCGACGGGTTGTTCCAAAGGCAAGGGAGGCAGTATGCACTTCTTCAGTGTTGAGCACAAGTTTTTCGGTGGTCATGGTATTGTAGGCGCACAGATCGGCACAGGTGCCGGGCTGGCATTTGCAGAAAAATACAAAGGAACCGAAAACGTCGTGCTTTGTTTTTTTGGTGATGGGGCTGCCCGCCAGGGTATCCTGCACGAAACTTTCAATCTGGCCATGCTCTGGAAACTGCCTGTTATTTTTATCTGTGAGAATAACAACTACGCGATGGGCACTTCGATTCAACGCACCAGCAATGTAGTGGATATTTATAAACTGGCCGATGCGTATGATATGCCGGCTGATAAGGTGGATGGTATGATCCCGGAATCAGTGCATGAAAGCGTTGCACGTGCCGTAAAACGTGCCCGCCAGGGGGATGGTCCTACCCTGCTGGAGATGAAAACTTATCGGTATAAAGGCCACTCCATATCCGATCCCCAGAAATACCGCTCCAAAGAAGAGGTAGAAGAGTACAAGGAGCAGGATCCGATTATCAAGGTAAAAACTACTATCCTGGCACAGGAGTTCGCTACAGCAGCAGAATTACAGGCCATTGATGACCGCATCAATCATATCGTGGAAGAGAGTGTGAAATTCGCTGAAGAAAGTCCGCTGCCTGATCCGGAAGAGTTATTGAAAGATGTATATCTCGACACTAATTATGTATTTGACCAGTGTTAAATAAACACAAATACCCAACACACAAATATTA
>CAZAOR010000354.1:0-5511 GCA_964486805.1 uncultured Sediminibacterium sp.
TTATGATTGAAAAGCATTCCATCCCTGTGCCGTAATCGGAAACTGGTTGCCGCCCCGTGTACGTATATGACAACCATCTTCCAGTTCCGTCATATAACCGATGACGCTAATTTCCTCGTTCAGCACAAGCTTATCATAATCTTCCTGTTTCAGGGTAAAGATCAGTTCATAATCTTCCCCGCCATTGAGCGCACATACGGTTGGGTCCAGTCCAAACCGGAATGCGGCATTGCGGCTGTCTTCATGGATGGGCAGCTTCTCCTCATATAATAAGCAGCCCAGCTGGCTTTGTTTGCACAGGTGAAGCACTTCACTGCTGATGCCGTCACTGACATCCATCATAGCGGTCGGCATGATATCATTGGTTTCAAAAAAAGCGATGATGTCTTTGCGCGCTTCGGGTTTCAGTAACCGGCCTACGATATAGGACTGGTTTTCGAGATCGGGTTGAATAGCCGGGTTTTCCAGGTAGATCTTTTTCTCCCGCTCCATCAGGGTAAGTCCGAGAAAAGCGCCACCGAGGTCTCCGCTAACGCAAATAAGGTCCCCTTTTTGTGCCGTACTGCGTTTCACAATTTTATCCGGGGCCGCTTCCCCGATAGCAGTTACAGAAATGATAAATCCTTTTTGCGAGCTGGAGGTATCACCTCCCACGAGGTCAACCCCATATTTTTCACAGGCAAGAAAAACGCCTTCATAAAATTCATTCAGTGCTTCCAGACTGATACGGTTACTGATGGCGATGCTGATTGTGATCTGTGCGGGCTGTGCATTCATGGCATATACATCGCTCAGGTTAACCACCACCGCTTTATAGCCCAGGTGTTTCAGGGGGGTATACATGAGGTCAAAATGGATCCCTTCTACCAGCAAATCAGTCGTCACAACCACTTGCTTTCCGAAATGATCCAATACAGCAGCATCGTCACCCACACCCAATACGGTTGAAGCATGATGCGTTTCAAAATTGCGGGTATGGTGATCAATGATGCCGAATTCCGCTAATTCTGCGATCTCTTTTCTTTTTTCTGGCATAAAAGGTCTTTAGCAGAATAATGAAATAAAACAATTCTTGAGGCGGCAGAAAATACCGTCGTTTACAGTTCGCCTCCGTTTACGATGGCCACCAATTCATCATGAATTTTTCCATTGCTGGCAACAATATGTGGTTGGTAAGGCGAATAAGCAGTGCCGGAAAAATCCGTCACCTTGCCACCGGCTTCTTCCACAATCAGGGAACCTGCGGCACTGTCCCAGGCGTTGAGTTTATGCTCGTAGAAACCGTCAAAGCGACCGGCTGCCACCCAACACAGATCAATAGCGGCACTGCCCAGCCGACGAACGGGGACTCCTTTCCGGATCAGCTTTTCAAAAACCTGCAGCGGCCCATTGGGCTGGTCCAGGTAGGTATAAGGAAAGCCGGTAACCAGGCAACTGGTGATCACTTTCTCGCTATTGCTTACCTGTATGCGATGGTCATTCAGTGTGGCGCCAAAACCCTGCTGGGCAAAAAAAAGCTCTTTCAGAATCGGGTTGTAGACGGCACCCATCACCATACGTCCCTGCCATTCCACACCAATGCTGACGCAGCAGATAGGGATACCATTGGCAAAGTTCACGGTACCGTCAATGGGATCAATGATCCATTTATAAGCGGAGTCCATCACAATTTCACCGGATTCTTCACTCAGGATGAAATGATCCGGGTATTCTTCCCGGATGACGCGCATGATAGCTTTTTCTGCCGCATGGTCGGCTTCTGTTACAAGGTTATTGACGCCCTCTTTGTGACTGATTTTGAAGCTGCCGTTAAAGAAACGGGATAATTCGGCTGCTCCGGCTTCCACGGCCCTGAGCAGGGTGGGTTTTAACATCATGCCGCAAAAGTACAAAAAGCGGGGCAGGTTAACAGTTGGGTAATGGCCCGGGCAAGGGGTATATTTTTAATAATTAGCAAGTCACCCCCAAAATGCACACCAGGAACGCGCTAACTTATCTTCTCCGTATCTTAACTTCCGATCAAGCGATGCAATTATCCGTCATCATTGTAAACTACCGGGTTCGTCTTTTTCTCGAACAATGCCTGTATAGCCTGCGTTCAGCCCTGGCCGGGTTAGATGCGGAGATCTGGGTGGTTGACAATGCTTCACTGGATGGGAGTATCGGCTATCTGCAGCCCCGTTTTCCGGAAGTAAAATTCCTGCCCCAAACGACCAATCTGGGCTATGGCCGCGCGAATAATTTAGCGCTGAAACACTGTCGGGGAGCTTATGTACTCTTGCTGAACCCCGATACCCTCGTGCCGGCAACGGTAATTAATGAGAGTTTGCAGTATATACGGGAACGCCCCGCATGCGGAGCAGTAGGTGTAAGGATGATTGACGGGAATGGACGATACCTGCCGGAAAGCAAGCGATCTTTTCCGGGTCCCTGGGCTTCTTTTACAAAACTTACCGGTTTGGCTGCATTGTTTCCAAAGTCCGGCGCTTTGAACCGGTATGCGGCCGGGCAACTCAGTGAAAAAATCAGTCAACCGGTGGAAGTCCTTGCAGGCGCTTATATACTGGCCCGGCGATCGGTATTGGCGGAAGTGGGTGGTTTCAATGAAGCCTATTTTTTATTTGGCGAAGACATCGACCTCAGTATGCGCATACGGAAGGCCGGGTATGAGAACCATTATCTGGGGAATCTGACGATCCTGCATTTCAAAGGAGAGAGCACCGGCAGTATCGGACGGAAGAGGATTCATTACTTCTACCAGGCCATGCAGATTTTTGTACGGGATTACTATCCCGGATCCACGGCGCGGATTTTGCCGATAATCCTGCTGCCTTCTATTCGTTTGCGACAGGCGGTTTCAGTACTCGGCAGTTTCCTGAAGCCCTTCCGCCATTTGCTGGCAGACGGTTCTTTGTTATTGGCATCCTTCTGGCTGATACAAACAGGATGGATTGCCTTTGTGCGCGGGGGGAAGCCCTTTGGTATTTCTTTTGCTGAGTATGCGGTTATACTTTATACCTGCTGTGTGCTTGCTGCTGCTGCTTTTGCAGGATTATACCAGCGTAACGGTAGTGGCAAAAGGGTGTTTATGGCTGCCGGTTTTTCGGGCATATGTTTGCTGGCAGCCTATTCATTGTTACCTGAAAACCTGCGCTATTCCAGAGGAGTTGTGCTGTTGGGTGGTTTGGCGGGCATTGCAGCGATGGTCACCTGGCGGAAAATAGCGCTGAAAAGACCGGGAAACCAGGTGGCGGTTATATGCGAAGCTGCAGCCTATCCGGAGATTGCTGACCTGCTGGTAAAAAATCTTTTTAAGCCAGCATCCTGTCGTCATATAACACCGGCTGCCGTATTCCAACCGGGACTTGTTTTTTCGGAAGTAGTCCGGTCATGGGGGATGGGTATCCTGGTAATAAGCCCTTCCAACAGTTGCAGACTGGAACAGGTCTTTTCTTTATTGCCCGCTCTCCATCAAAAAGGAATACGGGTTGTATGGCACCATACGGGTAGTGGGGGATTTGTGGGCAGCGAGCCCTGTAAACCTGGGGCACAGGATTTTGCGCCTTATTGTCCTTATCAATTGCAAAGCCCGTATCAGCGTTTTATGAAGCGCCTGGCAGATAATTGCCGGGCGGGGGCTTTATTGCTTTGTGCTCCTTTTCTGTGGCTGTTTGGCAGATGGGGGCGACTCCAGATAAAAAATGCATGGCGGGTATTTATCGGGGAATATTGTTTTACTGGTTATCTGCAGGCAAACCCGGATCTTCCGCCTTTAAAACCGGGCATACACACCCATTCGATACGGCCGGGAAACCAGCTTGCGGAATCGTTATTCATGGCCGATCGGCGATATGCGGCAGATTATGAGTGGTGGAGGGGGTCGGCTCATTTGGGGGAAGAAGCCGATAGATAAAATCTATCTATTAATAGATACAATCAATTTGATCAATATGTCGCCGATCCGTAACATTGCATAACCTCTCGCTTGTATAAACCCCTTCTGTAAAAGCTAAATCAATAAAAATGGGAGATACTAACAACAATGGAGCGGGCAAATGCCCCTTTAATCATGGCGCACTCAAACAACCGGTAGCAGGTGGCGGTACCCAGAACCGCGACTGGTGGCCGCATCAGTTGAAACTGCAGGTACTCAGGCAAAATGCTTCCTTATCGAACCCGATGGGCGAGCAGTTTAATTATGCGGAAGAATTTAAAAAACTGGATTTCGCCGCATTGAAAAAGGACCTGGAAAAAGTAATGACGGATTCGCAGGACTGGTGGCCGGCAGATTTCGGACATTATGGTCCGCTTTTTATCCGCATGGCATGGCATAGTGCTGGCACTTATCGTACGGGTGATGGCCGTGGCGGTGCTGGCGCCGGTCAGCAAAGATTTGCCCCATTGAATAGCTGGCCAGACAATGTAAGTTTGGATAAGGCGCGTCGGTTGCTCTGGCCGATCAAACAGAAGTATGGGAAAAAAATATCCTGGGCGGATCTGATGGTGTTGGCGGGTAATGTAGCGCTTGAGTCCATGGGTTTCAAGACATTTGGCTTTGGTGGTGGCCGGGAAGATGTGTGGGAACCTGAAACCGATGTTTACTGGGGATCGGAGACCAGCTGGCTGGGAGACAATCGCTATTCCGGCGATCGTGACCTGGAAAACCCGCTTGCTGCGGTACAGATGGGGCTTATCTATGTAAACCCCGAAGGCCCTAACGGGAATCCTGATCCGATAGCTGCTGCCCGAGATATCCGCGAAACTTTCAAACGGATGGCAATGGACGATGAAGAAACGGTTGCCCTGATTGCCGGCGGCCATAGTTTTGGCAAAACACATGGTGCGGCTCCGGCAACCCATGTAGGACCGGAGCCGGAAGCTGCCGCTATGGAAGAACAGGGCCTTGGTTGGCGGAACAGCTTTGGTTCCGGTACAGGTACCGATGCTATTACCAGCGGACTGGAAGTGACTTGGACAACAACTCCGACAAAATGGAGCAATAATTTCTTTGAAAATCTGTTTGGATATGAATGGGAGCTTACCAAAAGCCCGGCAGGAGCACACCAATGGATAGCAAAAAACAGTGAAGCAACTATTCCGGACGCATTCGATGGTTCCAACAGGCGGCCCACTATGCTTACTACGGATCTTTCGCTGCGTTTTGACCCTGCCTATGAAAAAATATCCAGGCGGTTTTATGAAAACCCGGATGCATTTGCTGATGCATTTGCACGTGCCTGGTTCAAGCTGACGCACCGCGATATGGGTCCCCGTTCGCGCTATCTCGGTCCGGAAGTGCCATCGGAAGAGCTGATCTGGCAGGATCCGGTTCCACCAGTTACCCATCCGTTGGTTGATGCTGCTGATATCCATTTCCTGAAAGAAAAGATATTGGATGCCGGCTTAACCGTATCGCAGCTGGTATCTACCGCCTGGGCTTCCGCCGCTTCTTTCCGTGGTTCTGATAAACGTGGCGGTGCCAATGGTGCGCGTATTCGCCTGGCCCCCCAG
>CAZAOR010000355.1:0-7287 GCA_964486805.1 uncultured Sediminibacterium sp.
GGTCCGCTTCGATCGTACCCATTATCCTGATCTACAGCTTTCCCTCTTCACGGACTTCTTCATACAATTCATCAAGCGCTTTTATCAGTCCGTGTGTTTCGATGGTCCTGGGCAACAGATCATGGGAAATGTCGCGTAACTTTTGTTGCTGGGTCTGCAAATACAGCAATGCCTTGTTAATCGCCTGGCTGGACGGTTTTTCCATAGCCTGTCGGAGAAACAGCCCTACAGCAGAAAGCCCGGAACCCAGCTCATCATGCAAGTCCGCAGAAATGCGGCTGCGCTCCCGATCAATCCATTCGATTTCCCTGGTTACCTGTTCGATGTATTGCCTGCGTTTTTTTTGCATGTGCCTGGCCAGCACCGTCAGCAGCAAGATCAGCAAAACGGTGATAAATCCAAGGCTTTCAATCAGGATCTGGTAAATGTATTTTGCCTGGGTATCCATGCGATTAAGATTGTAAAAATGAGGTTGGTCAAAAAGTTAATCAAACAGAGAATCAGGTAGAGCCTTTTATAAAATTCGCCAGGGACGTTCATCGGGAAAATATCAAAAATGAGCAGGAATGCCTGGTAGGTGTAATAAAGAAAAAAACAGCCATAAAAAAAGATATCGGGTCTCTGGAATGTGTTTGAAGACATGTGTACCAGAATCGCTACGATACGATCCATGCTGAGGTACAAGATGATAAGTGAAAACAGCAACCTAGAGAGGGCGTTGTACTGGAAAGGCGTATGGATCAACAGGTTGTCCACTGCCCAGAAAATCGCGCAGGCGACTGCCGTAAGGCGGTAATAAAAAAGCTTTTCCTCCTGCCAGCGATAAAATATCCATAGAAAGATCAGTCCCTCTGCAAGTGTGTAACAGTTTGAATTCAAGCTATTGTGTCTCCCCTCTATTATAAAAAGGTATGAGATGATTTCATTGGCCAACCCTAGCCATAGCAGGATTACAAAGGGAAGGTTCCTTTTGGGCAGGGCTGGAAAACGGAATAGCGCTACCAGTGATGGCAACGCTATTGAAAACGCAGAAACTGCAAATAAGTTAAAATAACTCATCATTGGTTGTTTAATGGCGAAGGTTCTGCGCAGACCGGCGGGCATCGAAAAGCATCTTCCAGAATGATGCCCTCGTCATCGCCATCGCCAGTGGATGTTTGGCTAGTTAGTGGCGGCAGGATATCATGTCCTTCCGCATCTGCAGCGACAAGTATGGAGCAGATGCTGTTATCAGCTTTTCTACCCAAATATATGCGCATCGATTGAGATCCGGGCTGGTTGAGCATGGCCATAACGGAAGCTGCTTCGAATGTCTCCGACAGCGCCATGTCCGGGACGGGGTTGCTGCGATAACGTGTGGTTAGATCGATGGCCTCTTCGAGTGTGATCTGGTGTTGCATGATTATTTGTTTTAGTGAACCGGCAAAGTATCCGGAAGCCAGGCGCCAGGCTGTGTGGCTAGCACGCTATTTTGGGGGGCTAGCACCCTATTTTGGGTGCTTTGCTTTTAATTTGGCCGCTTTGGTTGTACACTTGGATTGGCTATGAAAAAAAGCATCTACCATATCCTCATTTTTTTTCTGGTATTCCTGTTTGCCTATACGGGGTTTGCCAAATTGTTTGACTTGCGTTCCTATATCTCAGACCTAAACAGCCAGCCCTTTCCAAGCTGGATCCGGTATGTTTCGATTCCGTCCATTCCGATTGCTGAATTGTCTTGCGTGGTGCTGCTCAGTTTTCCCCATACACGCAAAAAAGGATTGTTGCTTGCTTTGGGATTGATCCTTGGCTTTACAGTGTACACCGTCCTGGTGTTATCGGGTGTATTTGACAGGATGCCCTGTCCCTGTGGCGGGATCATCAAATACCTAAGCTGGAAGGGGCACCTCGTATTTAACGGAATTTTCCTGCTGATCGCTTTTATTGGATGGAGGCTAAATCGGCAGGTTCAAGATATTCATGCATGAAGCAGGGTAACCGAAAACCTGTAGAAAAGAGTAGGAAAATTTTCACTAAAACTTTTAATCATGAAAAAGCTGCGTTTCAGCCTGCCCCTGCTGGCCATTATACTGGCTACCGGCAGCGCTTTTACCACCAAGCTGACCGAGGACACTGAGTATTTTACCACAGATGGTCAGCACTTTCAGGTGAAGGGAGCAGGTATTTGTATTGCAGGTAGTTTGTATTGCACTTACACTGCCAATGTGGAAAATCCTGACCTGGATAACCCGGATGATTTTACCCCGCAGGGTGATGACATGCGTCTTTGGGTTCAGCCTTGAGTTGCAAAAAAGGAAGCAGGGATCATTTCCCTGCTTCTTTGGTTTAATTCATAACTTTTTTAATAGCTGCAATAACTGGTTCATGGTTTCAGGCGATCTCGGTTGCACCGGATTTCTTTCATAGAGGTTTCCTTTCTTATCGATGATCATAAGCGTTGGATATGCAATGATGTTATATTTTTCCAGGAAAGGATCATCCTCACCTTTACCACCCGTGTACAGGTTTACCGCGTCGCTACTTCCATAATCGCCTGACAAGACTGAATTTTTCCATCGCGCTGCATCCCGGTCGACCGACACACTGATCAGGACGATGTCATTGCGAACGCGCAGACTGTCTTCCATTATTTTTAAAAATGGAGCCACCTGTTTGCAACCGGTACAGCCGGTAAACCAGAAGTCCATTAATATGGCTTTGCCTTTAAAATCATGCAAGTGTTTTGTCAACCCACTCAAGTCCTGGAATGCAAAGTCTTCCACCGGTGTACCCCTGATTTCCCGGCCAAAGGTTTTTCGAAATATTCCTTTCAAGATGGGATCTGTCAATTCTGCAAATGCCTCTTTCATCAATTCGGAAGTGCTGTCTGCCACAATAAACCAGGATAATTTTGTGAAAGTATACAACTGCATTTTTTGCCGGACAGCAGGTGCGCTTAACTCAAGGATCTCCCGATATACGTCGTTAAAACGGTGTATGTCCCTATTGATGTGCATGATGGCTCTTGCCTTGAAGAACAGGTAGGAAGGATAAGCAGCCGAAAGAGCCATTGCATTATTATTGAAGGGGATGGAATCTATTCTAAGGAAACGGTAAAAAAACAAGTGTAATTATTTTTTAAATGCCGAGTCTTTGATCCCGGGCCAGATATTATCCAACAGCCCATAAGCATATTGCCAGCAGGCCGCATGCGCGTCCACCAATAGAATTTCTGCCATTGTTTCTCCGATGGCAGCCCTTGATTTTTCAATAATGGCCTGTTTTCTTTGCAATACGTCCAGCATGACTGCTTTTTCTGATTCCAGCCTCAACAGATCGTGTTTGCCTTTAATCGTTCTATAAGCCTTTTTGATGTCGACTGATTCCACTTCATCAATGGCCTGACACAATAGGCTTCCACGACCCGTATAGATGCCGGCGTTACCCATCCTGTACATGACCACGCTATCTCCCGAGTGCAGGTAGTACAGTTTATTCACAACCTTTTTTTGGGCATCTGTATAGGTTAATTCGAGGTAGCCCATACGGGTCAATCCTGCAAGATCAAGGCTGTACCTACCCTGCTGTATTTGTATGGTAGTATCAAGTAAAGCATTGTGCGGGAAAAAATCCTGGTAAATGGCAGCCTGCACTTTTACAGGCTGTGACACTGAGTCAAACCGCTCTTCAAAATGGATATTTCCGGATTGTGCCTGTAAAATGGATGCTATCAGAAGGGCTACCATTAATAAACTATTTTTTTTCATGGTTTATCGTGGATTTTGTTCAATATGACTGGTGGCGATTTCATATGGGGGTATGGGCAGGGCATAGCGTTTATCACCGGGCGGTAAGGAGATCAATTTGCCGTTCAAAAAGCGGGTAAGGGTTTTTGCAAAAGCCGGTTCCCTGTTCAGGCGGCGCAGGTCGTCCCATCTGGCGCTACCGTGGAAGACGAGTTCTTTCCTTCTCTCTGCCAGAATTTTTATCAGGGCATCGGCTGCCGAACTGGCTGTTACCGGTGTGAAAGTCCCCGTCTTCCATCTCTTGATAAGCAGGCTGTTCAGATCAGTCAGTGCAGCGGCTGTATTGCCCAGCCTTGCATTTGCTTCGGCCCGGATCAGGTATATTTCATTGTTGGCTATTCCGCTAAAGGGATAGAGTACACCACTGTACTGTCCGCGGAAACTGATTTGCGTGCCGCTGGGTTTGAAATAGAAAGTCTTGCGCAGGTCATTATTTGTATATGATTGATACAAGAGCGTATCCACCCCCCCTGTGATATAATAAATCGATGCGAGGGTCATCGCGTAGAAAAGAATCTCCTTGTTGCCAGTCTGAATTGTTGGAAGCGGGTAGGTGTCTGCTGGACTCAGGGTATTAAAATCAAGCAGGTAACTGTTTTGCTGGAGGGCTTTGTCCGCCCACGCTTTTGCTGCCGTGTAATCATTCATGGCAAGTGAGACCCTCGCCATCAACCCGCGTACTGCCCATTTGGATGGCCTTGTGCTGATGTCCGGCAGGTCAGGGAGCAATGTCTCCGCCTGTTTCAGGTCATCAATCACCGCGTTCCAGGACTCTGCCATGGTAGCCCTTTTTACCGGCAGGTTCACATCGGAACTTTTTCTCAAGACAATCCCTAAAGCCGTTTGGGCAATGGAGGCATCATAGGGCGCAGAAAACTCCTGTAAGAGCAGGTAATCGGCCAAAGCGCGGAAAAAAAGCGCTGATCCTTTTACCCTGTCCCAAGCTGCCGCATTGGTGGCATCCCTGGAAATTTTTTCCAGCCCCTCCAGACAGATATTGGTATAAGAGACGGTCGCATACATGGGTGACCAGTCATTTGTCTTTACTGCATCAAATATTTCCGGTTCCCAGGCATAGGCATTTCGGCTCAACTGGTCACCCGATGCCCAGGTCTGGTCGTTGACGAGGATATCATCCGTGGAAACCAGGGGCAGATAGGGATAATTGCTGTTCATTCTGTCATCACTGTAATCCAGTAATGCCTGGTAGTCGGAGAGTTTGGTGGGGACCACATCTGCTTTATTGGTTTTTATGTCCAGCCAGTCCTGTTGCTTTTGGCAGCCCAGGATGCCGGTACAGAGCAGGATAGCCGTTACGATATATCTGTGTTTCATTTGTACTCATTTAAAGATTAAAAACTAGTTCTGTAACCGATGGTGTATTGTCTTGGGTTTGGATAACTGGCGGAGAAATTGCTACCATTGTAATCCGGATCGATGCCGTGTTTGTTGGCCCGCCAGATGATCCCGATATTGTTCACTGTGAACCATAACTGTCCTTTTTTCAGGGAATAGGTGAACTGAATATCCTGCAAGCGGATATGATCTGCTTTTTCGATCAGGGTTTCGGCATACCGGTAAAAATTATTTCTGTTGGAATTGGAAGGATACACAACAGATGGCACCGTTGTCCTAGTTTCATCGCCCGGCTGCTGCCAGCGATCCTCATAATCGATGTTTATCCCGGTATTGCTCAGCGCGGTCGGATAATCGATGCCTGTTGTGTACCTGCGGTAGTAATAGCCGAACTTACCGGATATGAGCAGGGAGACCCCGAATTTTCCATAGCTAAAACTGTTGCGGATGGAGCCGAAGACGGTAGGTCTTGCTGACCCCGCAAATACCAGGCTGTCGATAGGTGTATTCTGGATGATGGCACTGTAATTCTTTGATACCTGCCCATCCAGGTATCCCATCGGATCGCCGTTTGTGGGATCCAACCCTGCCCATTTATAGGCATATACCCCGAACAGGGGATTGCCCACCACCGCAACCAGGCTGCCATAGGTATTGACCAGGCTTGCCGCATTGTATTTGGTATCAAAGGCAGTGACTTTGTCTTTCAGGGTACTTAGGAGCAGGTCTGTCTGCCATGAAAAGCGGTTAGACTTCAGGTTATTGCTGTGCAGGGTCAGGTCGATTCCCTTTGTTGCGGTAGAAGCGGCATTGCCATTGAAGGAAGAGAAACCTGAAGAGGGTGCGAGGGGCGCTGCCTCTATCAGGTCTATTCCATTTTTCCGGTAGTATTCCAATGTACCGCTGAGCAGGTGACCAAAGAGCGAAAAATCCAAGCCAATATTCAGGGTACTGACTTTTTCCCAACGCAGGTCGGGATTGGGGGGCGTAATGATTCGTGCATTGGGAATGCCTGTCAGTGTGCTGGTGCCATACCTCGCCGTTAAAAAGGAGGTGCCATTGTAGGCATTGCCGCTGTAGCCATAGGTTGCCCTGAATTTGAGGTCATCTACAAAATGGGCTTTGAAGAATGCTTCTTTTGACAGGTGCCAGTTCAGCCCTGCCGACCATAGCGGTGTAAATTTCTGGTTGGCGTTGACCCCGAAAAGATTGGCGCCATCCTTTCTGCCACTGAGTGAAAAGATGTATTTGCCGCGAAAAGTATAGGCTGCATTGGCATACCAGGAAATAAAGCGGTTGATGGTACCCGACACATTGGTTGAATTCGACGGAAGTTGCGCTGTTCCGGAAGGATAGACCGGTAAGGATGATTTAAAATCCAGGTTCGTGATACTGGTCCCAAATTCATCATCGTACCCATAGGCAGCGAACTTATAGTTGGTGTAAGTGGACTGCCTGATCTCACCCCCCGCAATGGCGGAAATCTCCCCCTGTTTACCGATCTTTTTGTTATAGGCTGCCTGGGCACGCAGGTAATGGCTGAGCAGGGAGTAATTGGCGATAGAAAGCATGCCCCCCACGGGAAAGCCATAGGTAAACTGACCCGTAGCCCTGTTTAGCTGCGAAAAACGATTGATGTTGTTCCGCGCAGCATAGGTAGAAATTGATTGCAGGTTGCGGTATACGCCAGCCTGGTTTTCATACTGGTACTGCAAGGAGAGTTTGAGGGCACTTACCGGCTGATAGTTCAGGGCAGCTTTTAAGAGGATATCGGTTGTCTGCAACGTGTAATCTGACAAGTTGATTTCATCGAGCGGGCGGTAGCGCCAGTCATAGAAACCGAGCTGTTCCACGCTGTCGAGGTAGGCAGGATTGTAATCGTGCGGAATGGCCAGCGCTTTACCCGTGGCATCTGCAAACTGCGCATAGGGATACAGTGCGGCAGAGGTTGCGTAATTGGTGTTACCGCTACCAAACTGATAGTTGTTGTTCATGGAACGGAGTGAATTGGTATAGAGGCCGGAAGTTTCCAGTTCCAGGTTTTTCAGCAGGAAGAAACTATTTTCTCCCCTGAGGGTGAGTCGCCGGTAGTCGTTACGCACCAGGGTCTCATCGTTCTTGTCCAGCCCCACGCTGAATGTATAGG
>CAZAOR010000356.1:0-5494 GCA_964486805.1 uncultured Sediminibacterium sp.
CTGTGGCCGCAAATGTTAAATTCGGCCTGATTCGGGCAAAATCTCGCTAGTGTGCAACCTCTCGACTACGCTTTGGACCACAAAACTCTCTTCTTTCGCCGCTCTCCCCGCCACACATATCTACCCATTTCGTTCGCAACCACTCTGCTCCAGGTTTTGGCATGCAATAGCGCGCCATTCCTCCTCGATTTGGCTACAAATATAGTGCCCTGCTTCTTTTGTGCCGGTCGATCTTAGAGAGGCTGAAATGAAGCTCCACCTCATCAGAAAATGCAGATATCGAGAGGATCGTCATCACCGGATTCATTGCAATGATGCAGGACGTTATGCATCTAAGCACTGCAGAGCACACCCTAGCGAATCAGCTTCCGAATGATGTCCGCGGCCTGTTGGCCCTGAATTGCAGAGCCGACTGTATTGAAGTGCACATTGTCCTCATACTTATCCTGATGAGACAACATCAGCCAGTGCTGGTCGTCTATCGCAATTCCTGCCTGCTTTACAAATGAGAGTGCAATCGCGTTGCGTTCGTTGACTCGCTTGTTTGTGCCGCCCTCTCGTGTAGCGGTCTTCACCGGAGTGGTTGAAGCCCATACGAGCTTCGCATCGGGGTCGACGGCACGGATAGCCGCCAAATATACAGGAAATGCCTCGCGATATTGATCTTCGTTGTAGCTCCAGCCATGCATGCCATTGTTGAAGTGCACGACAGCAAATCGCACTCCCTCCAAATGGACAAAATCCTCAATCTGGCGGCTGAGGCGCGGGTCTCCAACGCTGGCTGAGGTAGCAAGCAAGTACACGTTTGCGATGCCATTTAACTGCTTGGTGACTTCGGGAAAGTAGTTGCGCGAGATGGAATCGCCTTCAAGCAGTACATTCGGCAGCTCTGGATCCGGATGTGCCGGCCGCACCTCCCAGGTCCACTCAATTTCTTCCGGATGCGATTTCCAGCACGCTGTGTTCTGTGTCTGCGCATGCAGTGACGCAACGATCAACCCTGCAAACGCAAGTCCAATTCCAATTCGCAAAATACGCATGTATTGAGTGCTCCGTGGTGTCTGTGTGAAACGATGTGGTGCGTCACAAGGCGCATATGAGCCGCGAGCGAGCCAGAGAAATTCTGACTCGCATGTTGGCTTAGCGTGCTGCGGATAAACCGATCGTGCGAGAGCCAAGGGTCTTTGGCGCCGATGCTGGCACGCCGGAGATCTGCTCGAACGGCAGGGATAATGAGGATGTCGCAGGTTCCACAAAATATGCAGTGTTTGCGCTCACGCCAAATGTGCATATCTTCTCTGTGCAACGTACTATGTCTTCATTCGTGGCCATCTTACGCACCTTCATACCTTGTCTGGGCCATGGGTTGCGCATTCTGATCGTCTGGGCATCGCCTGCCTGAATACCTACCGTCACAAGCTTCCCCTGATGAAGTTGCACGTAAACCCTGCCCTTGTGCTGTATGGAAACAGACCCATCGATATTCCAGTCTTTGGGCCACGCGGGAGCAATGCGCAGGAGACCGTCGTAATCCTGCACGAGCGCGTTCTGCAGCGCATCTGCCACGACACCGACCTGTTCCACATAAAACTCGGAGCGCACAGTGAAGCTGGCCAGGCCGGATGGTGAGGCCTGATATCTCTCAGTGAGTGCGATGAGGGCCTCCTTCATTTCAGAAGCGAGCCCAAGGCGAGCGGCCTGCTCCGGATCGGCACTCCAGTCTGCGCTGTGCTTGTTGGGGCGCTTCGCGTACGTCCTCACCGCCACGTCGTGCAGAGGACCGTCATCGTCAATAATGGAGAATGGCCAAACCGGCTCGAGACCGATGTTCTCTTCGTTGTGCTTGATGGCGCCCAGTGTGTAGGAGTTGGCGATATAAGCATTTGCCAGTGAGTCGCCCTCGTGCAGGATTGGCCCGGCATCGGAATTCACCATCGCCAATGGCGGCAAAGATAGAGTTAAATCCTCGAGCTTCTTTGCAAAATCCTGGTCAATATCGAGGACCTTGGACGCCTGAATGATTGCAGGGAAGAGAGCATGCATTGCGGCGACATCTGTAGTGGGATTTCGTACGTCCCAGTTGGACTCATGTGCGTTGGATGGATAGGTGTAGAGCTTTCCATTCGCATCTTTTTTGGCGTAGCTCAGCAGAAAGACCGCCGCATCGTGCATAAGCTTGTAGTGCGTTTCAAGGAAGAGGCGGTCATCTGTGGTTTGATACTGCTGCCAGACCCACAAGGCAACCTCGGCTCCTGTCGAGATTGTGCGTGCGTTGTAATAGGGGCGCGAATCCTGGCTGCAACTGATTCCTTGTGATTTGAGCCAGAATTCGTTCTCGTACCCGGGGCCATTGAAGCGCATGGTTTCAGGAATGCAGATTCCGGGGCGGCCTCCCATGTGGTCACGCGTCCACTTGGCAATGTTGTCCAGATTGTCGTTGTAGAGGTTGAAGTATGGCTCGTTGTATTCAGCAAGTCCCGACCCGAGATTGGCGGATACCTGCATGCGCAGATTCCAGTGCCAATACGAAGAAGGACCCCAATAGTGGAAATCTTTGAAAGAAGAAAAGAGATCTCCGATACCGGCTTGCGCGCCGGGGAAGCGGTCACGGCTTTCGGCTACGGTGGTGAACAGATCGATCATGCGCAGATTTTCCATATATTCCGCGGCGTGATCAGAGGAGCTCATGCGCATCATGTCAGTTTTGGCCCACTGCGCATGCCACCAGTCACGATGCGCTTCCGCACTTTTTTTCTTCGCCTGACCGAGCAAATCCATACCAGTCTGCTGTGCATTGCCACCTTGCCAATAGGGTGAGGCGACAAGAATTCTATAGGAGCCGTCAGAGTGAGGCTTGAAAGTGACTTCAATGGTTAGAGGGTCGATGACTTTGGCGTGTACGCTTTCAGCATCGGCAGTAATCGCCGATAATGAACCGAAGGTGAGGCCCGACGCACCCAGTTCATTCGTATCGCGCCATGTTTCGGCAAGGGAGCCAACAGAGCCGCTTGCAAGAGCTTCAGGTTTGCGGCCCGGCCACAATTTGAGATCGACCGTTTGCGCGGATTTTGGATCGGCACCCGCTACATCGACAACCATCACATCGAGTGTGTCATCGATATAGGTCGTCGCTGTGATGCCGCCGCCGTGCTCGGTAAACTCGCCATTGTAGAGGTCAAGCCGGCCGCTGTAGTCCGATGCCTTGGCCAGCTTGCACAAACTGGGTATGACAACCTGTCCCGGCGAAAGGCGCTTGGGCAGAGTATCTGCGCGGTTGAGTTGTGCCGTATAACAATTTTCAGCCCAGATGCCGAGGCCAAGCCTGCCATTGCCCAGAGGCATAGCATCTTCTGGTGCGGTGTTCGGCCGTTGCAAAATCACATCGGACCGGCCAATCACACCTTTCACATCCATTTGAAATTTGCCGCTTTTCCACGCGGTTGTTTGCGTGGCTGTCTGGTCCTGCCCCATCGCGCTAAAGGCCGGAGAAGCAACAGTGAGAAAACCAAAGACAACCAGAAATGTCGCCGCAGCAGACAGTCTGCAGAACGAACTCGTGCTATTTACCTTGAGCATGATGAAAGCACCTTTCACATTTGCGTTGAGCCAAATAATGATCGCTATTGTTGCGATTTGATTTCTTCAGAGTGCATTTTTGCGACGATGCCAAGTTCTCGCCTGGCGTCGTCCAATCTTCCCATCTTTCTGTAGGCCTGCCCGAGCATGTAATGTGTGATGAAATTACTGGGATCCATCTGTTCGGCATGCTCCAGATAACCGGCTGCTGTTTGTGGGTCGTTGTTATCGAGGAAGAGTCGCCCCATAAGAATGAAGGAACCGGTATTCGACGTATCGAGCGACAGCGCTTGCGTGAGCGCATGCTGCGCTTTCTTTTTTTCGTCCATGCGCAGATAGAGGTCACCGAGAAACTGGTATAGCGCCGGATAAGTTGGATTCACAGCGCGCTCGCCTTCAAATTCATTAAGCGCGTGTTTGAAATCTCCTTTGGCAAGATAAATCTTGCCTAAAACAAAGTGCGCCATGGGGATTTGCGGCGAAAGACGAAGAGCTTTTTGCGCAACACCAACCGCGGGGTCAGGCAGTTCAAGCGTCAATAGCATTTGTGCTGTAAGTACGTACGACGCGCCGGATTCGGGATCGAGATTGAATTGAGCTGCGAATGCCGAGCGTGCATCGTCGTATCTGTGTGCATCGATGTAACAGCGTCCAAGAACATAATTGGGATCAATATCGGTTGTTCCGGTCCAGTCGCGTGTGTGCTCTAAATACGGCAGTGCCTCAGCAGATTGACCGAGTCTGTACAATGTGAGGCCGCGCATCTGGATGGACTCTATGTCAGAGGGGTCTTGTTTCGTGGCTGCCGCAAAACGTGCCTCTGCATCCATCAGTTTTCCCATTCTGTAATAAACAATTCCCAGCTCCCGGTTTGCGCCAACAGCAGGCGGCTGCTGTGCGACGAGTTTTTGCAAGATAGCAATGGCGTCCTGGTCCCGCCCTTGCGTCAGTAGTCGATGGGCCGATTCAACACTATTCGGCGGCGCGCCATTGGCAGACGGAACAGCTTTGGCGGCTGCCGGACTTGCCGACGCTTGCGATCGAGCAGTTGAAGTGAACACGATTGCGATGAGTTGCAGAGTCGCGATGGCGAGGAATTTCCTCAGATAAATTGATCGCGATTGGTGGTGCATGGATTGCCTACCTCTCCAGGCTGCTACCAACATACCGCCGCGGAGAGGCGCAGAAGCGGTTGTGCCTAATGAATAAAGTACAAGTTGTGTCAGTTCGATGCGGGCAGAATTGAACCCGCATCGAACCGGGTTGCACTGCGATGTTAGAACGTCAACTTCAAACCAAACTTAAAGTACCGTTCAGCGATTAGACGGCTGCCGGACGTGGTGCCGGTAATCTCTCCGAAAGTGCCCGAATTCACGGTGCTGTCCGGATTACTGAAGTTCGGGTGATTGGTCAGGTTCAGCATTTCCACGCGGAATTGCAGCTTCATGAGGTCCTGGATCGGGAACATCCGGAAGACGCTCAGATCCAGGTTTCCGTAGCCGGGGCCGCGCAGCGAGTTGAAACCAGCGTTGCCGAATCGTACTTCGCTCACGCCGGAAAACGCAGTGGTGTCGAAGTACTCCGAGTACAGGCCATGCACTCCGTTGATCTTCACGCTGGACTTCACCTTGTCGGCAATCTGTGTGTTGCCAGGTGCATTGAGCGAAGTCCCGTCAGCATACACGGTAAACGGTGTGCCCGAATAACGTGAGAAGACCCAGTTGGTCTGCCAACCGCCGGCCAGCTTGCTGGCAAAACCATTAGTGGCAAACCGCTTGCCTTTACCGAACGGCAGCTCGTAGATGGTGCTGAGCTGGAAGTTGTGCGGCCGGTCATCCGGCATATGCGCCCAGGTCAGATGCACGTACTCCGGAATCAGGATGGAGGGAGCGCCGTCACCCTGCTCGTCGCAGCACAG
>CAZAOR010000357.1:0-2809 GCA_964486805.1 uncultured Sediminibacterium sp.
TCCGCACCTTCCTGTACCAGTTGCCGTACCAGCAATACGGATTTATAAGCAGCGATGCTGCCAGTGATACCGACCAGTATTTTTTTTCCTCTCAGCATTTTATCGTTTTCCTGCCCTGCCGGGCTTCCGGCTTAAGCAAAGCTTACCCAATATAACAAAAAACGACAGTGTGCACTGTCGTTGTATTTTTTCGGGAGCGGATCATTCAGCGGAAAAGATCATTGTCGTCATTCAGGCGATAATAAACTTTATCTTCCATGAACTCCTGGGTGGCCAAAATAGCCGGGTTGGGCATTTTTTCATAGGCCCGGGATATCTCTATCTGTTCCTTGTTCTCATGAATTTCTTCCAGGCTGTCGGTATGGCTGGCAAATTCTTCCAGCTTATTATGCAGTTCTTCCCGCAGGGAGATATTGATCTGGTTAGCCCTCCGCGCAATGATGGCAATGGATTCGTACAGATTGCCGGTTCTGGCCTTGATATCCACCAGGCTTTTGGTTTCAACCACGCTGGCGGTATTAGCGCCCATCTGCCTTCTTAGTTTGCTCATTTTGGAGTTTTTTTAAATAATTATCGGTTTGTGTTTGGTATTTGCTTACTTCATCCCGGTATTTGCTGTCGGCAAATCTTTCCAGGAAGTCGACGCAATCGCTTTTTACTTTACCGAATCGTTCCGGCTGTTTGTCCTCATAACTCAATTCCGCATATTTGAAATTGGATTTGATCACCAGCATCCGGTACAGGTCGGCATGCCGGGAATCCGGAAAATTGTCGGAAACACTGTTAAAAGCAATAGCGGCTGCTTTATAATAACCCAGGTTAAAATACAGTTCCGCATTCAGGTAATCTTTCTGTTCCAGTTTCTCCCGGCACTGATCGATAATGGCATTTGCATCTTTCGCCCGCTGGGATCCCGGATGCGTATTCAGGAAGGCCTGCATCAATTGCATGGTCTTGCTGGTATTGGTCTGATCCAGTTCTACCCGGGGCGATTGTTTAAAATAGCAATAAGCCCGCATGTAATCACATTCCTCTACCCGGGTACTGGTAGGGAAATTCTCTACGAAATTCTTGAACAGGTTTTCCGCATTCAGGTAATCTTTCTGGTTATAGTAGGAGTATGCAAATTTGTAATACATATCCTCATACCGGGTCGTTCCTTTGATGTACGGAAAAATATCCTCGTAGAGCTGTTGTGCGTATGCGTAGTTCTTATTGGCGTAAAACTGTTCCGCCATTTTATACTTATACTCGTAATCCTTGCTCCTCAATATCTTCCCGAATTTGGTTACACAGGAAGAAGCCAGCAACATAAAAGCGATAAGCGTCGGTACAATTTTGTTCATACAGGTCGGCAAAATTAAGGAATCGCGGGCAATTTAGGCACTAGCCTCGCTTGATCAGGCTTCCGGGCCGTTAAGAAAATGACAAAACGGTAGGTTGTACCGCTTTATTAGCCAAGAAAAGGCTGCCTTACGAGGTAAGACAGCCTTTGATATCTGATAGCGGGATCGGAGCGGTTTACTTCTCTCCGCCTTCGCCTTCCTGCAATTTAGCTTTGATCTCAGCCAGCGCACCCAGGTCGCCGAGGGTGGCTTTTTCCACTTTGGACTGGATATTTTTCACCGCTTTCTTGGTGCTATCCGCCTCCGCACGGGCTTCTTTCTTAGCAGCTTCTTTCTGGTCGGCTTCATGCTGTTCCCAGATACGTGCATGACTCAGGACGATACGTTTTTCATTGCGATCGAACTCGATCACCACAAACTGGGCGGTTTCGTCTGCCTGGACTTGTTTGCCATCTTCCTTATTCAGGTGCCTGTTCGGAGCAAATCCTTCGAGACCGTAGGGCAGTTGTACCAGGGCGCCTTTTTCATCCTTACGGGTAACGGTGCCTTCATGGATGGTACCGATCGCAAAGGTTTCTTCCAGCGCGTTCCAGGGATCTTCTTCCAGTTGTTTATGGCCTAACTGCAATTTGCGGTTTTCCTTATCAATATTCAGGATGATCACATCGATCTGCTCACCTACTTTGGTATAATCAGAAGGATGGTTGAAACGTTTCAGCCAGCTCAGGTCGCTGATATGGATCATACCGCCGATACCGGGTTCCAGTTCAACAAATACGCCGTAAGGGGTGATGTTTTTCACCAGGCCCTTGTGTTTGCTGCCTTCGGGGAATTTGGTTTCGATGGTGTTCCAGGGATCTTCCGTCATCTGTTTGATACTCAGGCTCATTTTGCGTGAGTCCTTATCCAGTGTCACCACTTTTGCTTCGTATTCATCGCCTAATTTGAAGAATTCTTTGGCGTTGATCGGGGTATTGGCCCAGGTAATCTCGGAAACGTGTACCAGTCCTTCTACGCCGGGCTGGATTTCCAGGAATGCACCATAATCTTCGATATTCACCACCTTGCCCTTTACCACGGAACCTTCTGCGAGACCTTCCGGCAGCACATCCCAGGGATGCGGTGTCAGTTGTTTCAGACCCAGGCTGATGCGTTTTTTGTCGTCGTCGAAATCCAGTACCACCACCTGCAGCTTCTGATCCAGTTTCACTACTTCGCTCGGGTGAGAGATACGGCCCCATGAAATATCGGTGATATACAGCAGACCGTCCAGTCCGCCGAGGTCCATAAAGGCGCCGAAATCCGTGATATTCTTCACCACACCTTCCAGTACCTGGCCTTTTTCCAGTTTGCTCATGATCTCTGCACGTTGTGCTTCGATATCGCTTTCGATCAGCGCTTTGTGGGATACTACAGCATTCTTGATGGTCTCGTTGATCTTCACCACTTTGAACTCCATGGTC